>NZ_JBCEWQ010000018.1:0-84969 GCF_038448545.1 Streptomyces sp. CLV115 | reverse complement strand
TACGGGCCCGGGGGGGACGGCGTACCGGGCCGGCTGCCGACGTCCGCCCCCGGCGGGATCGCTCCCGGCTCCGCCCCCGGCGGGATCGCCTCGGGCCCACCCCTGACGGGCCCTCATCGGTCCGGCCCTGACCGGAACGGCGCGGGCGTCTCACGGACCCGCGCGGTCCTGTCGCCCTCAGCCGCGCCGGGGCACCGTGATCCGGTAGCCGTCGTCGAGCGGTTCGGGCAGGTGCCGACGCAGTGCGGCCACGCTCCGCGAACGGTCGCCCCCGGCGTCGTGCGACAGCACGACGACACCGGGAGCGGCCCCCTCCCGGACCCGGCGGACGATGGTGCCGACACCGGGTTCGGTCCGGTCCAGCGTGTCGACGGTCCGGGCCATGGGCTGACCAGCTGCTCGCGCGGCGCCGGTCCCGCCCCTGCCGTCGACACCGGCCGCGAACGGTTCTGCACCCGATGGGGGGATCCCGGTCAGGGCATCCGGCAGCCCCGGCCGAGACCGTGCCGCAGCCCGCTCCGGAGTCGGCCCGGACAACGGATAGCCTCACTGCCGTGACAGAACCGCAGCCTCATAAGTTCGAACGTGGCACTGATGGTCCGAAAGTGATCGTCGCAGGCCTCGACGGGTCCGATTCCTCCATGCGTGCCGCGGCCTACGCTGCGGGGCTGGCCCGCCGCCAGGGCGCCATGCTCGCCCTCGTCTACGTCCAGCCGGTACTGCCCGCGGGGGCCGCTCTCGGCGCACCGATCGCCGACACGACCGGCGAGGTCGCGGAGGGGCTGGTGAGCGAGATCCGGGAGGCGACCCGGCGGATGAAGGACATATGGGACGTGCGCTGGGAGTTCCACACCTTCCGCGGCGACCCCTACAACGGACTCGTGACCGCGGCGGACGAGCTGAAGGCGGATGCCGTGGTCGTGGGCGCGTCGGAATCGGCCGGGCACCGGTTCATCGGCTCGGTCGCGATCCGGCTGGTCAAGGCGGGCCGTTGGCCCGTCACGGTGGTCCCCTAGGCGTCGCGGAATCCTCCACTCCGCCGGACGGCACGCCGTCTTCCGCACCGGCTCCGCCTGGGCCATCATGAGCGCCCGTCAGGACAGCCGTCAGCGGAGAGGTGACTCATGGCAAGGCTCCGAGTGGGCGAGGGTGTACTGCGCCGCAAGCCGATCGAGCACATCGACGAGAAAGGGCCGGCGGGGGAAGTCGCCACCCAGCTCACCAGAACGCTCGGACTGTGGCAGCTCACGGCCATCGGCGTGGGCGGCATCATCGGCGCGGGCATCTTCACCCTGGCCGGCACGGTGGCGAACGGCACCGCCGGTCCCGCGGTACTGCTCTCGTTCCTGATCGCGGGCGTGGCGAGTGCCGCGGCCGCGTTCAGCTACGCGGAGTTCGCGGGCCTGATCCCCAAGGCCGGCTCCGCCTACACCTACGGGTACGCGGTGCTCGGCGAGCTGGTGGGCTGGTTCATCGGCTGGGACCTGCTGCTGGAGTACACCGCGATCGTGGCGGTGGTCGCGATCGGCATCTCCGGCTACTTCAGCTTCCTGCTCGGGGAGATGGGGCTCGAAGTGCCGAAGTGGATGCTGGGCGCACCCGGCACCGGCGACGGCCACAAGGTGGATCTGTTCGCCGCGCTGCTCTGTCTGCTCGTGGCGTACCTGCTCACCCTCGGGATCAAGAACGCGGCCCGCTTCGAGACCGTCGTGGTCGTCCTGAAGGTCCTGGTCGTCCTGCTCGTCATCGGCGTCGGCGTGTTCCACATCAACACCGCCAACTACAACCCGTTCTTCCCGTTCGGGGTGAGCGGGGCCTTCACCGGTGCGGCCACGGTGTTCTTCGCGGTGTTCGGATACGACGCCATGTCCACGGCCGCCGAGGAGTCCAAGGACGCCCAGCGCCACATGCCGAAGGCCATCCTGTACTCCCTCGCGATCTCCATGGTGCTCTATGTGGCGGCCTGCCTGGTACTGACCGGGATGCAGAGCTACGAGGACATCGACCCGGAGTCCGGATTCTCCACGGCCTTCAAGTCGGTGGGGCTCGACCGGCTCGCCGATGTGATCGCGGTGGGCGCGATCATCGGCATCCTCACGGTGATGTTCACCTTCATGCTCGGCGTGACCCGGGTGTGGTTCTCGATGAGCCGTGACGGACTGCTGCCGAAGTGGTTCGCCAAGACCCACCCGACCCGGCACGTACCGACCCGGGTGACCTGGATCGTCGGATTCGCCTCGGCCCTGATCGCCGGATTCCTGCCGATCGGCGAGGCGGCCGAGCTGACGAACATCGGCATTCTGCTGGCGTTCGTCGTGGTGTGCATCGCGGTGATCGTGCTGCGCTACAAGCAGCCGGACCTGCCGCGCACCTTCCGTACCCCCGGCATGCCGTTCGTCCCGGCCCTCGGGGTGGTGTTCTCGATCTGGCTGATCACCTTCCTCCAGTGGCAGACCTGGGTGCGGTTCGTGGTCTGGTTCCTGATCGGTCTGGTCATCTACTTCGGCTACTCGTACCGGAAGTCGAACATGGCGCAGACGCCCGGAACGGACACGGAAACAAGCTGACCGGTCCGTCGGGCGGCGGCCGCCCGGCCCCCTCGTACACACCGCGCCGGCCGCCGCCCGACCGTTCACCGCACCATTCGCCGCACTGTGCGACCGCTCGTCGCACGAGGCCGCCCATCTCCTGTTGCTCGGCGCCCCGATGGGTTCGTATACGCCAGTCGGCAGCGAAGCCGCAGGGACCTCGGCGGGAAGGGCGTTCACGATGACCATCACGACGACCGATGGGCGGGCCCTCGCTGATCTCCAGCGGGAGCACGGGCCCGCGCTGCTGCATTTCCTGCTCGGTCTGACCTTCGGCGACCGGCAGCGCGCCGAGGACCTGCTCCAGGAGACCCTGGTCCGGGCCTGGCAGCACCCGGAGGCCTTCGACTCCGCGTACGACTCGATGCGGCCCTGGCTCTTCACCGTCGCGCGGCGGCTCGCGATCGACGCCCGCCGTTCCCGGCAGGCCCGGCCCACCGAGGTCTGCGACACCGTGCTGGAGACCACGGCGGCCGGGGACGACACCGCGGAGGCCACGGTCTCGGCGCTCGATGTGCGCGATGCGGTGCGCACCCTCAGCCCGGAACACCGCGCGGTCCTCGTGCACATGTACTTCCGCGGGCTCACCGTGGACGAGACCGCCCAGGCTCTCGGCATCCCGGCGGGCACCGTCAAGTCCCGGTCCTACTACGCGCTGCGCCGGCTCTCCCGCACTCTCCCGGGCTACTCCAGCAGGTCCTCCTCGCGCAGCAGGGCGAGCAGGGAGACGGCCTCGGCGGCCTCCACGTAGTCGGCGGCGCAGCGGTCGCAGGACCGCAGATGACGGGAGACCGTTCGGGTCTCGTCGGCCGTGAGCGCGTCGAGTACGTAGGCACCCAGTTCATGGCGCACGTGCGGGCCCTCCCCGGGATCGGCGGTCATCGCATCCTCGTGTCGTCGACGCATCCGGTGGTGACGGATCCTGTCCTTCTGGCCACGCGGGGCGCGCTCCCCCGGTTCAATGCTCCGTGAAGCGCGGTACCGAACACAGAAAGAGGCGAGACGGGATGCGCCCGGAGCGTCAGGACGGAACCGGTGGGGGCGGCCTGCTGGTTCCGATGGACTGGATGTACGCGGAGTACATCGCCGACGATCTGCTGCGGACCGGCGATCTGATGGAGCCGTCCACGCTGGAGTACCGCGCGGGGCGCGACGCCCTGGCGCTGACCATATTCCTCTCCGACGGCTCGGTGGCCGACGCGCTGCCCGCGGCCCGGCTGGACGAACTGCGCCTGCTGACGGCGTACGGGGCCACGTGGTGCGGCTGGGTCCGTGAGCGGCTGGGCTCGCCTGACGCGGCCCCGGCGGGCGGGACGGCCGGGGCGGATCCCGATCTGGCGCTGGCCCGCGCGGCCTGGCGGTGGCTGGAGGAGACCGAGCTGCTCGCGGCCGACCTCGACGCGATCGCTCCGCCGCCGTGGGAGCCGGAGGGCGAGGAGCCGGAGGTGGAGGAGGCGGCCCAGGTGTGGACGCCGGCCTGGCAGCTGGGACTGCCGCTGGGGCATCTGGCGATCCATCTCCACTGACGGGAACCGGTCCGGCCGGTCAGGAACCGTGCACACCGGCCCGGTACTTCGGCAGTCGTACGGTGATCTTCATCCCGGCGCCGACGCCCGTCTCGATGACCAGTCCGTAGTCGTCCCCGTACACCTGGCGGAGCCGTTCGTCGACGTTGAGCAGTCCGATCCCGGTGGAGTGGCCGCCCTCGCCGCGCAGGATGTGACGCAGCCGTTCCGGGTCCATGCCGGTGCCGTCGTCCTCGATGACGACCTCGGCCTCGGAGCCGGCGTCCAGGGCGCTGATGGTGATCCGGCTGGAGGTGACGGCACCTTCGAGGCCGTGCTTGACGGCGTTCTCGACGAGCGGCTGGAGGCAGAGGAACGGCAGGGCGACGGGCAGCACCTCGGGGGCGACCTGGAGGGTGACCAGGAGCCGTTCGCCGAAGCGGGCCCGTACCAGTGCCAGGTACTGGTCGATGGAGTGGAGTTCGTCGGCGAGGGTGGTGAAGTCGCCGTGGCTGCGGAACGAGTAGCGGGTGAAGTCGGCGAATTCCAGGAGGAGTTCGCGGGCCCGTCCCGGGTCGGTGCGGACGAACGAGGCGATGGCGGCCAGTGAGTTGAAGATGAAGTGCGGGGAGATCTGGGCCCGCAGCGCTCTGATCTCGGCTTCGATGAGCTGGGTGCGGGAGCGGTCGAGTTCGGCGAGTTCCAGCTGTACGCAGACCCAGCGGGCCACCTCTCCGGCGGCCCGTGCCAGCACCGCGGACTCGCGCGGGGCGTAGGCGATCAGGGTGCCCAGCACCCGGTTGTCGACGGTGAGCGGCACGGCGACGGCCCAGCGCAGCGGGCAGTCCAGGTCGTCGCAGTCGCTGCGGAAGGCGGTGCCCCGGCCGCTGGCGAGGAGGTCCCGCACCTGGTCCATGACGTGGCGGCCGTGGTGTTCGCCCTCGCCGTCCCAGACGAGGACCCGGTCGCGGTCGGTGAGGCAGAGCGCGTCGGTGCCGAGCAGGGAGCGCAGCCGGCGGGCGGATCTGCGGGCACTCTCCTCGGTGAGACCGGCGCGCAGCGGGGGTGCGGCGAGCGAGGCGGTGTGCAGGGTCTCGAAGGTGGCGTGCTCGACGGGTGTTCCGACGTCGCTGGTGCGGACGGGCCGGGCGGTGCGCCGGCCGAGCAGGAATCCGGCAGCGAGCAGCAGGAGGGTGAGCAGGACGAGTACGGCGTATCCGGCGCCGGTCATCGGTGCCTCCCCGATGTCAGCGCCTCGGGCAGGTGGAAGCGGGTCATGGCGGCATTGGTGCCGGGGGGTATCCGGCCGGGGGTGGCGAGGGACACCAGGATCATGGCGAGGAAGCCGACCGGCACCGACCAGACGGCGGGCCAGGCGAGCAGGGTGTGCGGCCAGCCCGGTGGGCGGACCGCGCCGCTGACGGTGATGGCGACGGACAGGAACGCGGAGCCGCCGCCGAGCAGCAGTCCGGCGATGGCGCCGGGCGGGGTCAGCCGCCGCCACCAGATGCCGAGGACCAGCAGTGGGCAGAAGGAGGACGCGGAGACGGCGAACGCCATGCCCACGGAGTCGGCCACCGGCACCCGGCTCACGACCAGCGAACCGGCCAGCGGTACGCACATGGCGAGGACGGTGGCGAGCCGGAAGTGCCGTACACCGCGCGAGGGGAGCACGTCCTGGGTGATGACCCCGGCGACGGCCATGGTGAGCCCGGAGGCGGTCGACAGGAACGCCGCGAAGGCGCCGCCCGCGATGAGCGCGCCGAGCAGGTCCCCGCCGAGTCCGCCGACGATCCGGCCGGGCAGCAGCAGCACGGCGGCGTCCGCGTCCCCGCCGTGGATCAGCTCGGGGGCGTACAGCCTGCCCAGTGCGCCGTAGACCGGGGGCAGCAGGTAGAAGGCGCCGATCATGGCGAGGACGGCGACCGTGGTGCGGCGGGCGTCGCGGCCGTTGGGGCTGGTGTAGAAGCGGACGACGACGTGCGGCAGGCCCATGGTGCCGAGGAAGGTGGCGACGATCAGCCCGTAGGTGGCGTACAGCGGGTGGTCGGCGCGGAAGACGGTGAGCTGGTCGTCGAAGGTGACGCGGGGCCGTCCGTCGCCCTGCCAGGCGAGTACCAGGAAGATCGCGGGGACGAGGAGCGCGGTCAGCTTCAGCCAGTACTGGAAGACCTGCACGAAGGTGATGGACCGCATGCCGCCCGCGGCGACGGCGATGACGACGACGGACGCGACGAGCACGTCGCCGAGCCAGCCGGGCGCCCCGGTGAGGATCTTGAGCGTCAGCCCGGCGCCCTGGAGCTGGGGTACGAGGTAGAGCCAGCCCGCCGCGACCACGAAGACGCTGACCAGTCTGCGCACCTGCCGTGATTCCAGCCGGCCCTCGGCGAAGTCGGGGAGCGTGTACGCCCCCGAGCGGCGCAGCGGTGCGGCGACGAAGACCAGCAGGACCAGATAGCCCGCGGTGTAGCCGACCGGGTACCAGAGCATGTCCGGGCCGTGCACCAGCACCAGGCCCGCGATGCCGAGGAAGGAGGCCGCGGAGAGGTATTCGCCGCTGATGGCCGCGGCGTTGAGCCGGGGCCTTACGGTGCGTGAGGCGACGTAGAAGTCGGAGGTGGTGCGGGAGATGCGCAGTCCGAAGCCGCCGACGAGGACGGTCGCGAGGACGACGGTGGCCACCGCGGCCACCGCGTACGTACGGCTCACTGTGCGGGGCGGCCTTCCACGAGCCGGGCGAAGTCGCGTTCGTTGCGCTCGGCCCGTCGCACGTACCACCAGGCGATCAGGGTGAGCGGCGGGTAGGCGGCGAATCCGAGTACCGCCCAGACGAGCGCGGCGCTGTGCAGTGCCTCGAAGACCAGGGGCAGCGTCCCGACGACCACGGCGAGGACCGCGAACGCGGTCAGTCCGGCGCGCAGTTGGCTGCGCATCAGCGAACGGACGTACGCGCCGCCGAGCGCGGTCTGCTCGTCGATCTCCGACTGGGTGCGGTAGCGGGGCAGCGGGCGCACCCGCCGGGGCTCCCCCGTCACCACTTCGCGCCGGGGCGCTGGCTCTGCGGACATGGGCCCGGAGTGTATGCGGCACCGGACCGCCGTGGGAAGGGCCGGATCCCGGTAGGCGCTGGTCAGCGGCCGGTCTGGCGCATCAGCAGATCACGCAGCGCGCGGGTGTGGCGGCGGCTGACCGCGAGCTCCGCGGAGCCGATGCGGACGCTCATGCTGCCCGCGTCGAGGCGGAGTTCGTCGATCCGGCCCAGGGCGACGAGATGGCGTCGGTGGATGCGCACGAAGCCCCGGGAGCGCCAGCGCTCCTCCAGGGTGGTGAGGGGGACGCGGACGAGGTGGCTGCCGGTGGCGGTGTGCAGCCGGGCGTAGTCGCCCTGGGCCTCGGCATAGGCGATGTCGTCGATCGGGACGAACCGGATGACGCCGCCGAGCTCCACCGGGATCTGGTCGCCCGCCGTGTCGAGCACGGGCGCGGAGCGGTCGCCGACCTGTTCGGCGACCCGGCGCACCGCCTCGGCCAGCCGCTCGCGGCGTACGGGCTTCAGGACGTAGTCGACGGCCTTCAGGTCGAAGGCCTGGACGGCGAAGCCCTCGTGGGCGGTGACGAAGACGATGAGCGGCGGCGCGGCGAACCCGGCCAGCAGCTGCGCGACGTCGAGGCCGGTGAGGCCCGCCATGTGGATGTCCAGGAACACGACGTCGATGGCGGCCGGGTCGTCCGGGCCCGCCTCGACGGCGGCGCCGATGCGGCGCAGTGCCTCGGTGGCCCCGGTGGCCCCCTCGGCGCTGCTGATCCGGGGATCGGCGCGCAGGAGGTAGAGCAGTTCCTCCAGGGCGGGTTCTTCGTCGTCGACGGCGAGTACGCGGAGCATGGGCCGGAGTGTAGAGCGCGCACGGGCGTGCGGGGCCGGGTGATTCACCGCTTCTTCGCGTACCTTCCGTCCCCCGGACCCCGGCGGGTCATTTGAGGAGCCTGGACAGGCGGCGGTCGGCCAGCGGCCTGCCGCCGGTCTGGCAGGTCGGGCAGTACTGGAGCGAGGAATCGCTGAACGACACCTCGCGGATGGTGTCCCCGCAGACCGGACAGGGCTCGCCGGTGCGTCCGTGGACCCGCATCCCGCTCTTCTTCTCGGCCTTGAGCTTCCCGGCCGCAAGGCCGCTGGAGCGGGCGACCGCGTCCTGGAGCGTGCTGCGCAGCGCGGTGTGGAGGGTGGTGATCTGCTCGTCGGTGAGGTTCGCGGTGAGCAGGTACGGCGACATCTTCGCGACGTGCAGGATCTCGTCGCTGTAGGCGTTGCCGATGCCTGCGATCAGCGACTGGTCGCGCAGGGCGCCCTTGATCCGGCGGCGCTCACCGGCGAGCAGCGCGGCGAACGTGTCACGGTCGAAGGAGCCGGCGAGGGGGTCGGGGCCCAGCCGGGCGATGCCGGGGACCTCGGCCGGGTCGTGCACCAGGTGCACGGCGAGACGTCTGGTGGTGCCCGCCTCGGTGAGATCGAAGCCGTCACCGCCGGTGAGCACGGTGCGCAGCGCCAGGGGGCCCTTGCCGGGGCGCGGCGGCTCGGCGGGGAAGGCGTCCTTCCAGCGCAGCCAGCCGGCCCGGGCGAGATGGGTGATCAGGTGCAGTGGCCCGGCGCCGATGTCCAGGAACTTGCCGTGCCGGGCGATGCCGGTGACCGTGGTGCCGTGCAGGGCGGACAGCGGTGGGTCGTACGTCTTGAGGACGCTGACGTTGAGCGGCAGGACGCGGTCGATCTCCTTGCCGACCAGGTGGTCGTCGAGGAAGACCCGCAGGGCTTCGACTTCCGGCAGTTCGGGCACGGTCCCAGACTGCCGGAAGCCTCGGCGCAATGCCTATCCAAGGCCGTAGACCCGCTCGGCCGTGGTGGCGAACACCCGGTCCCGTTCGTCCTCGGTGAGGGAGTCGGTGAGGGCGCGTGCCGCGTCGACGACCTCCCCGTACGTCGCCGCGAGCCGGCAGACGGGCCAGTCCGAGCCGAACATCAGCCGGTCGGGGCCGAAGGCGTCGAGGACGGTGTCGGCGTAGGGGCGCAGGTCGCGCACGGTCCAGGCGCGCGGGTCGGCCTCGGTGACCAGCCCGGAGAGCTTGCAGACGGTGTTGGGGCGGGCGGCCAGGGCGCGGACGTCCTCGGCCCAGGGGCGCGTCTCCCCGGCGGCGACGGGCGGCTTGCCCGCGTGGTCGAGCACGAAGGTCAGCTCGGGCAGCAGCGCGGCGGCCTGGACGGTGGCGGGCAGCTGGCGGGCCTGTACGACGACGTCGTGGACGAGTCCGGCGGCGGCGACGGCGCGCAGTCCGCGCAGGACGTCGGGGCGCAGCAGCCAGCCGGGGTCGGGTTCGCCCTGGACCTGGTGGCGGATGCCGGTGAGCCGGTCGCCGCCGGGGAGTTCGCGCAGCGCGGCCAGGGTGTCGGCGACGTCCGGCGCGGTCAGGTCGCACCAGCCGACGACGCCCGCGACGAGGTCGCTGTCGTGGGCGAGGGCCAGGAACTCGGGGGTCTCGTCGGGGACGGTGACGGTCTGGACGAGGACGGTGGCGCACACTCCGGCGGCGCGCGCCTCGGGCTCCAGGTCGGCGAGCGCGAAGTTCCTCCGGAGCGGGGCGAGTTCGTCGCCGGTGATCCAGTCCTGGTCGCGTACCGACAGGTCCCACACATGGTGGTGGGCATCGACGATCCGTTGCCGGCCCGCCATGTCACAGCTCCCAGGCGACCGGGAGCCCGGCCGCGGCGCCGTCGGCCGAGTAGTCGTGGGACACGTCGAGCAGCTCGTCCATCCTGGCCTGCCAGGCGACGTTGACGGGGAGCTGCTCCAGCTGTGCGAGGAGTGCGGCGTAGTCCTCGCAGTCGATGACGTGGAAGAGGTCGGTGCCGCTGCGCCAGATCGTCCAGGAGGTGGCGCCCGCCGCACGGATCGCGGCGGTGAGCTCCGCCGGGACTTCGCGGTGTGCGGCCTCGTACTCCTCGATGCGGTCGGCGCGGACCTCGGTGTGCAGGGCGATTCTCATGTCAGTGTCCGTTCTCGGTCAGCAGGCCCTCGGCGCGCAGTTCGGCCCAGAGCTCGTCCGGGATCTCGCGGCGGAGCAGGGCGGCGGCGTCGCGCACCTCGTCCGGGGAGCGGGTGCCCACCAGGACTCCGGCGACGGCGGGGTGGGCGAGCGGGTAGTGCAGGGCGGCGGCGCGCAGCGGGACGCCGTGGCCCTCGGTGACGGCCTTGATGCGCAGGGCCCGGTCCAGGAGGGAGAGGGGTGCGGCCGCGTAGTCGTACGTGGCGCCGGGGCGCGGGTCGGCGAGCAGGCCGGAGTTGAAGACGCCGCCGACGACCACGCTGCGGCCCCGGGCGGCGGCCTCGGGCAGCAGCTCGGTGAGCGCGGACTGGTCGAGGAGGGTGTAGCGCCCGGCGCAGAGCACCACGTCGACGTCGGTGTCGCGCAGGAACCGGGTCAGCATCGCCGTCTGGTTCATTCCGGCACCGATGGCGCCGACGACGCCCTGTGCGCGCAGCTTCTCCAGCGCCGGGTAGGCCTCGTGGAACGCGGCTTCCGCGTGGTCGTCCGGGTCGTGCAGATAGGCGATGTCGATGCGGTCGGTGCCCAGCCGTTCCAGGCTGTCCTCAATGCTGCGGTGTACGCCGTCGGCGCTGAAGTCCCAGCGGCGGCGGTGGGTGGCGGGCACGGCGAAGCCCTCGGACAGGACGTCGGAGCCGTTCGCGGAGCCGGTGGCTCCGGCGGGCAGCGGGTCGAGCACCCGTCCCACCTTCGTGGACAGCGTGTACGAGTCGCGGGGCCGGCCGCGCAGGGCTTCGCCCAGTCGCCGTTCGGAGAGGCCGAGTCCGTAGTGCGGTGCGGTGTCGAAGTAGCGGATGCCCTCGTCCCAGGCGGTGCCGACCGCCGCGGCCGCCCGTGCCGGTTCGACGACGGTGAAGAGATTACCGATGGCCGCCGCCCCGAAGGACAGCTCGGTGACCTCGACCGCGCTGCTTCCCAGCCTGTTGCGCCGCATGCTTCCGCCGCCCTCCCCAATGATCGCTTCTTGCACACAGCGAATATTCATCGGATCACTTGGGCACGTCAACACCTCAGGCGCCTCCGCCTGTGACACTTTCCCGGACATCTGTCCGACCTATGGCGGATCGGAGCGGCGGTCGCTCAGCGCGTCGTCAGCAGCGTGAGCAGCTCGGCCACCTCGTCGTCGGCGCAGCGCGCCAGCCGGTCCAGGTCGGGCAGCGCCTTGCCGTCGGCCACCAGCCCGACCCGCACCCGGCCGCCGTACGTGGACAGCGCGACGGCGAGGGACTGCCCCCTGGCGAGCGGCGCCATCGGGTAGACGGCGCGCAGCGGGCAGCCGCCGAGGGAGAGCGCCGAGCGCGGCAGCGGCACGCTGGTGACCAGGACGTCGAAGAGCATCCGGGCGGCGTTCCCGGCGAGCGGCGCTCCGAACCGGTGGGCCAGCGAGGGGAGTTGGTCGGCCAGCACGGCGACGGCACCGGCGCCGCGGAAGGGGCCGGCTGTCTTGTTGCGGTCCATGGCGGTACGGACGAGGGCGAGCCGCCGCCACGGGTCGGGTTCGCCGACCGGGAGCCCGAGCAGATAGGCGGAGAGCTTGTTGCCGCTCGCCGCCGCCTGGCCCGGCCTGCGGCGGGAGACCGGCACCAGGGCGCGCGGATCCTCGTCGGGCAGCGGCTCGCCGCGCTCCCGCATCCAGCGGCGCAGCGCTCCGGCGACGACGGCGAGCAGGACGTCGTTGGCCGTACCGCCCGCGGCGCGGCGGATCCGCTGGACGGCTTCGAGGTCCAGGTCCGCCGTGGCCAGGCGCCGGGTGCCGCTGGAGCTCGCGGTGAGCGCGGGCGCCCCGCGCGGGTCGAGGCGGCTGGCCCGCACCATGGAGGCACCGACGCCGAACGCCCGCCCGAGGTCCTCGATCCGGCCGAGCGCGAGACCGGCCACCTGGCGCGGGCCGGGCATCCAGGAGCGGGGCGGGACGGTGCGCGCCCGGCGGGCGGGGGCCCCGGCGCGGGGGCGTCCGGCGGCGGCGATCTCGTCGAAGATCCCGGCGCCGATGGCAACCGCGCGCATGCCGTCGGCCAGCGCGTGGTGGAGCTTGACGAGCACCGCGAAGGGCCCGCCGTCGACTCCGCCGATCACGTACATCTGCCAGGGCGGCAGCCCGCGTTCGAGCGGCCGCTCCATCAGTTCGCCGGCGAGCCGGGTGGCGCCCGCCATGAATCCGCCGTCCTCGTCCCGCGCCTCCGCGCCGGTCAGCCGTACCCGCTCGATGTGCCGGTGCACGTCGAAGTCCTTGTCCACGAACCAGGCGGCACCCCCGACGGGCAGCAGGACGTCCCTGACCCGCATCCGCAGCCGGGGAATGGCGGCGGCGCGGGTGCCCAGCAGTTCGAGCACGGTCTCCGCGTCGGCCCCGTGCGCCGGGCCGGGGGCGGGGGCGAAGACGGCGAGTGCGCCGAGATGCATCGGGTGGGCATCGGATTCGAGGTGCCAGAAGGCCAGATCGAGCGGTGCCAGCAGCTCAGTTCCCAACGGGTCCTCATGTCATCGAAGACAAAGACTGACGGGTCGCAGTCAATCGCTCACGATCGGTTACGGTCAAGTACAGACATGTTACGTTCTGTTACTGTCGAGTAGGATGCGCGTTTTCGGCAGTGGAATTCCATGCGGGTGGATAAGAGTTTTTTCGTCACCCGCCGCGGGCCGGGATCACGCTCGTCACCCGCGGGCCGGAATCACGCTCGTCACTCATGTGCGGGGATCACGAATTCGCACCAGACGCACTTGCCGCTGCCCCGGGACTCCACGCCCCACAGATCCGCCAGCCGGTCCACCAGCATCAGCCCCCGCCCGGAGACCCCCGCCTCCCCTGCGTCCCGGCGCCTGGGCAGCGCGCTGGACCGGTCCTCGACGTCGACCCGAAGCCGCCGCTCGGGGCCGGTGAGCACCCGGATGGTGACGATGGCCCCGCCGTCCGTGTGCATGAGCGCGTTGGTGATCAGCTCGTCGGCGGCGAGCTCGACCTCGTCGGCCCGCGCCTTGGCGCCCCAGGCACGTACCGCCGCCCGGATCATGTGCCGCGCCGAGCTCAGTGCCTCCGGGTCGCTCTGTGCGACGTGCTGCTGGAGCCGGCCTCCCGGCTGGGGTGCGTGGGCGACCTTGCGGCGCAGCAGCAGGACCGCGACATCGTCCTCGCCGCCGCGCTCGTCGACCTCCTCGCAGAGCCGGTCGGCCAGCCGCTGGAGGTCCTGCGGGCCGTTGCGCACCATGGCCGTCAGCAGCTGTATGCCCTCGTCGAGATCGGCGCCCGGCAGCTCCACGAGCCCGTCGGTGAACAGCAGCAGGGTCTGGCCGGGATCCAGCTCGACGGTGCTGACCGGGTATTCGAGCCGCCCGAACTCGGCCGAGAGCCCCAGCGGCAGCCCGCCCTCCGCGGGAAGCCTGCGGCAGCTGCCGTCGCTCTCGCGCACCAGCGGGTCGACGTGGCCGGCCCGGACCAGCTGCACCACCCCGGTGGTCAGGTCGACCTCGGCGTAGGTGCAGGTCGCGAAGCGTTCCGTGTCCAGCTCGTGGAGGAAGACGGAGGCCCGCGCCATGACCGTGGCGGGGCTGTGCCCCTCGGCCGCGTAGGCGCGCAGCACGATGCGCAGCTGCCCCATGACGGCCGCCGCGTGGGTGTCGTGGCCCTGCACGTCGCCGATGACGGCCCCGACCCGGCCGCCGGGCAGCGGAATGACGTCGTACCAGTCACCGCCGATGTCCCGGCCGAGCCGGGCCGATCGGTACCGGACGGCGACCTGCGCCCCCGGCACGTCCGGGATCCTGCGCGGCAGCATGGCCTGCTGCAGGCCCTCGGCGAGGTCGTGCTCCTGCTCGTAGAGCATGGCCCGTTGCAGGCTCTGCGCGATGGAGCTGCCGAGCGCGACCAGCAGATTGCGTTCGTCGCCGGTGAAGCCGTCCTTGTCGCTGTAGAGCAGGCCGAGCGCGCCGATGGGGCGAGCCTGGGCGATCAGCGGCAGATAGGCGGCCGAGGTGATGCCGAGGTGGCTGATGTGGGGCCACAGGATGGGGTACGAGGTGGCGAAGTCGGTGGCGGACTCGATGAAGCGGGGCGCGAGCGTGCGCACCACCTCGCTCATCGGGTACTGCTCGTCCGTCCGGGTGTACCGGGTGCCGGGCACGAACGAGTCCTCCGGGCCGTCGGCCACCAGATGGATGCGTCCGGCCTCCATCAGCCCCATCACCAGGCTGGTCGCGCCGAGGTGTGCCAGGCCCTGGGAGTTCTTGAGCACCTCGATGACGTCGCCGACGGTGCGGGCGTGGGCCAGGGCGGCCGTGGTGCCGTCCACCAGGCTGGTGCGGCGGCGCCGCTCCAGGTCCAGCTCCCGGCGGGCGGTGGAGTCGGCGAGCTCCTGGGTCGCCTCGCGGACGATCCCGATGATGCGGTGCGGGCGGCCGGTGTCGTCCCGCCGGATGAAGCCCTGGGTGTGGGTCCAGCGGAGGCTGCCGTCGCGCCGTTTGATCCTGAAGTACGCGCCGTAGTTGCTCTGCCCGCTCTTGAGCGCCTGGGCGACCATGGCGTCGAGCCGCACACCCTCGTCCGCCGGCACCCGCTGCCCGAGCGACTCCGGCCGGTCGTCGTACTCGTCGGCCCGCAGGTCGAACACGTCGAGCGCGGGCCGGTCCATGTGCATGAGGCCACTGTCGAGATCCCAGTCGAAGCTGCCCATACGGTTCAGGGCGAGGCTGAGATCCGGGTGGGCGGGCCAGTCGTCCGGGAGTGACAGGGCACCCGCTACCCGATCATCCATGTGGGTCACTCTGCCATCATTTGTCCGATTCTTCGAGCGAACCCCGCACAGCTGGGCGAATCCTTCACCCCGCGCCACCCGAGTGCACTTCAAGCCATTTCGGGCACCGGACGGCGGTCCCGGACGTCTCGCAGGGCGAACCGCCCCGAAGTTGCGGACCGGCACCGGTTACGGTGTTCCGTGGAGACGGTAAGCCCAGCCTTACCTTTACCCTGAGCTGCACTGTCCGCATCAGCACGTTCTAAGGACCAGCACCTGATGACCCGCCCCGTCCGCGTCGCCATAGTCGGAGCCGGCCCCGCCGGCATCTACGCAGCGGACGCGCTGCTGAAATCCGAGGCCGCCCAGGAACCGGGTGTTTCGATCGACCTGTTCGAGCGGATGCCCGCCCCCTTCGGCCTGATCCGTTACGGAGTGGCCCCGGACCACCCGCGGATCAAGGGCATCGTCCAGGCACTTCACCAGGTGCTCGACAAGCCGCAGCTGCGCCTGTTCGGCAACGTCGACTACCCCAACGACATCGACCTGGACGATCTGCGGTCCTTCTACGACGCCGTGATCTTCTCCACCGGGGCCGACGCGGACCGCGCGCTCGACATCCCCGGCAGCGCCCTGGACGGTTCCCACGGCGCCGCCGACTTCGTCTCCTGGTACGACGGCCACCCCGACGTGGCCCGCACCTGGCCGCTGGAGGCGGAGAAGGTCGCCGTCCTCGGCGTGGGCAATGTGGCCCTGGACGTGGCGCGGATCCTCGCCAAGACGGCGGACGAGCTGCTGCCGACCGAGATCCCCGCCAACGTCTACGAGGGCCTCAAGGCCAACAAGGCCCTCGAAGTGCACGTCTTCGGACGCCGCGGCCCCGCGCAGGCCAAGTTCAGCCCCATGGAGCTGCGGGAGCTGGACCACTCGCCGAACATCGAGGTCATCGTCAACCCCGAGGACATCGAGTACGACGCGGGTTCGATCGAGACCCGGCGGAGCAACAAGCAGGCCAACATGGTCGCCTCCACACTGGAGAACTGGGCCATCCGCGATGTCGGCGACCGGCCGCACAAGCTGTTCCTGCACTTCTTCGAGTCCCCGGTGGAGATCCTCGGCGAGGACGGCCGGGTCGTCGGCCTGCGCACCGAGCGGACCGAGCTGGACGGCACCGGCAACGTCAAGGGCACCGGCGGCTTCACCGACTGGGACGTGCAGAGCGTCTACCGCGCGGTCGGCTACTACTCGCAGGAGCTCCCGAAGCTCCCGTTCGACGTGGTCTCCGGCACCGTCCCGCACGCCGCCGGACGCGTCGTCGACGGCGGGGAGCACATGCCCTCGGTGTACGTCACGGGCTGGATCAAGCGCGGCCCGATCGGCCTGATCGGCCACACCAAGGGTGATGCCAACGAGACCGTGGCCTGCCTGCTGGAGGACCAGGCCGAGGGACGGCTGCCCGCCCCCGTCCGGCCCGAGCCGGAGGCCGTCACCGCCTTCCTGGAGGAGCGCGGCGTCCGCTACACCACCCGCGAGGGCTGGTACCGCCTGGACGCGCACGAGCGGGCCCTGGGCGAGGAGCAGGACCGCGAGCGGATCAAGGTCGTGGAGCGCGAGGCCATGCTGGACGCCTCCGAGCCCCGTTCCTGACCGTACGGCGCACCCTTCCGGCCGGCCGCCGTCACGGCCGGCCGGACCGGGCGGGTGCCGCGGTGCCTCAGCGGCCCTGCAGCGCCCTGACGTTGTCCCCGAAGGTCCAGCCCTTCGAACCGTCCCAGTTGAGCGACCAGGTCATCAGGCCCTTGAGGGCGTTGCCGTAGTGGTTCCAGGCCTGTGCCACCTGGCCCGTCGGCATGTGGCCGCCGCCCGCGCCCGGCTGGGCCGGCAGCCCCGGAACCTGCTTGTCGTACGGGACCCTGATCGTGGTGCCCTGGATGACGAGCCCCTTGTCCAGACAGTCGGTCTGCGCGGTGAACCCCTCGACCGTGCCCGCCGAGTACGAATCGCCGGCACACCCGTACATGCTGCCGTTGTAGTACTGCATGTTGAGCCACCACAGGCGCCCGTTGTCCGCGTACTTCTTCACGATGGGCAGGTACGCGCCCCAGATCGAGCCGTAGGTGACGCTCCCTCCGGTGACATAGGCCGTCTCCGGCGCCATCGTCAGACCGAAGTTCGAGGGCATCTGCGCGAGTACCCCGTCGATGATGCGGATGAGGTTGGCCTGCGAGGCCGACAGCTGACCGATGCTGCCGCTGCCGGCCAGACCGGTCTCGATGTCGATGTCGATGCCGTCGAAGTTGTACTTCTTGAGGATCGGCACGATCGTCTCGACGAACCGGTCGGCGACCGTACTGGAGTTGAGGTCGATGCCGGCGGCCGCGCCGCCGATGGACATCAGCGTGGTCAGCCCGGCCTCCTTCGCCCGGCACATCTCCGCCGGGGTCGGGACCTTCACCGTGGAGTCCATCCCGTCCTCCCACAGGACGGTGCCGTCCGAGAGGATGACCGGGAAGGCCGCGTTGATCACGTTGTAGCCGTGCTGCGGAATGCGGCTGTCGGTGACCGGGATCCAGCCGAGCGGCGGGTGCACACCGTTCGCCGCGCCGTCCCAGTTCTCCCAGTACCCCTGGAGCACCTTCCCGGCGGGCTTCGACTTGACCGCGCAGGTCTCGTCCTGCGCACTGCTCGACTCCGCACCCACCAGCAGTTGTACGACACATGCCGCCGCGAGGCCGACCCCCAGCAGGCGCGATGTCCGACCGAACATGCTCAGTTCCCTTCGTGTCGCGACCGGGCCCCGCCGGGGCGGTGCTGCTGCCCGAGGCGGCCCGGCACGGGGCGAGTTGGCGCGTGAATGGCATGCCCCTGACAACCCCAGGCGGAATGCGGTCTCGCATTTCACGGCTCGCCACACGCTAGGGAGGTCCAGACCTTCCGTCAATAGGTCTGGACCAAAGTCGCGACCGGCCGGCGGCGCCGAACCGGCCCGAAAGGGGGCCCGAAACACTTACCGGGGGGCCGCTTGTCGCCACACAATGGCTTAGCTTAGGCTTGCCTAACTCCTTGCGATCTGCATCGGGGGCCGCCTGCCGTACCCCCGTACGGGCGCTCCTTCGGCATGCCCTCACGCGGTCTCGGGGAGTCGCTGCTCCATCCGTTCAAACATGAGGAACATCCATGTCCCGGTTCACCCGCGCGCGTCGCCGGACGCTCGCCGCAACTGCCGCCGCCACAGCCCTCGTTCTCGCCCTCGGCGGCTGCTCGTCGAGCGACGACGGCAAGGAGACCTCCGGCGCATCCGGGAAGAGCAGCGGCGCGTTCCCCGTCTCCGTCAAGAGTGCGCTCGGCACCGCGGAGATCAAGGAGCAGCCCGAACGGGTCGTCACCCTCGGCCAGGGCTCCGCCGAGACCGCCATCGCGCTCGGTCACACTCCGGTGGGCATCGAGAAGTACGAATGGGGAAGCGACAAGACGGGCTATCTGCCCTGGATCCACGACGCGGTGAAGAAGTCCGGCGACAAGCTGCCGGTCCAGTTCACCGGCGGTGAGGACATCGACTTCGAGGCCATCACCGAGCTGGAGCCGGACGTCATCCTCGCGCCGTGGTCCGGGATCACGCAGAAGGACTACGACATCCTCAAGGACATCGCGCCCACCGTCGCCTATCCCGACCTGCCGTGGAGCACGGACTGGGACCAGCAGATCGAGATCATCGCCAAGGCGCTGGGACAGCCGGACGAGGCGAAGACCCTCACCGCGAAGATCGAGAAGCAGCTGTCCGACGCGGCGGCGACCCGGCCGGAGTACAAGAAGCACACGTTCTCGTACATCTACAACACCGGACCCGGCACCCTCGGTGTGTTCAAGCCGAACGAGCAGCGCGTCAAGATGGTCTCCTCCCTCGGTCTCAAGGTCGACCCGGTGGTGAACACCTTCAAGGAGACCAAGGGCACCGACTCGGCGCTCATCGGTCTGGAGAACGCCGAGAAGCTGAAGAACAGCGACCTGGTCTTCACGTTCTACATGGACGACAAGTCCCGCAAGGAGATCGAGGCGCAGCCGCTGTACGCGGCGATTCCCGCGGTCAGGAGCGGCGCCGTGGTGGCCGGCAAGGACAACTCCTTCGTCACGGCCTCCTCGATCATCAACCCGCTCACCGTGCCGTGGGTGATCGACCGTTACCTGCCGCTGATCGACAAGGCCGTCGAGTCCGCCGACAAGGGCTGAGGCGGACCACCACCCACATGGCCACCACCACGCACGCACCGCCGAGCGGTGCCGGTACCTCACGGACCGGCACCGCTCGGCGGGTGTTCTCCCTCGTCGTCGCAATCGCCGTCCTGGTGCTCGCCGTGCTCGCGAGCGTCATGTTCGGCAGCCGCACCACCTCGTTCGGCGATGTGCTGGACGTCCTGTCCGGCAACGCGGACCCGAATGTCACCACCATCGTCGAGAGCCGCTACCCGCGGACCGCGCTCGGTGTGCTGGCCGGACTCTGTCTCGCCGTCGCGGGCACCCTCATGCAGGGGGTGACCCGCAATCCGCTGGCCGATCCGGGCCTGCTCGGGATCAACGCGGGCGCCTCCGCGAGCGTCGTCGCCGCGACGGCGTTCCTGGGGGCGTCGGGCGCCACGGCGACCATGTGGTGGGCGCTGCCCGGTGCGTTGCTCGCGGGCCTGCTCGTCCATGCGATCGGTTCCGCGGGATCGGGCGGCGGTCTCGTCCGGCTGGTGCTCGCCGGCGCGGTGCTCTCCGCCGTGCTGATGGCGTTCATCCAGGCGGTGACCCTGGGCCGCCCGAAGGTGTTCGACAGCTACCGGTACTGGGTCGTCGGCGCGCTCGGCGGACGGGACTTCGACGTCTTCTGGTCGGTGCTGCCGTTCGCCGTGGCCGGTCTGGTGCTCGCCGCGGTGCTCGGTCCCGGCCTCAACGCGCTGGCGCTCGGCGATTCGACGGCGGCGTCCCTGGGGGCGAATCCGGCGCTGGTGCGGGCGGGCGGGCTGCTCGCGGCCACGCTGCTGAGCGCGGCGGCGACGGCGGCGGTCGGTCCGATCGCCTTCGTCGGACTGGCCGTTCCGCATGTGGTGCGGGCCGTGGCCGGCGTCGATTTCCGCATGCAGATTCTCTTCTCGGCGCTGGCAGGTCCGGCGCTGCTGCTCCTCGCGGATGTCGTGGGCCGGGTGGTCATGCGCCCGCAGGAGCTGATGGTCGGTGTCGTGACCGCGTTCGTCGGGGCGCCCGCACTGCTCGTCGCCGTACGCAGGATGAGGGGCAACGCATGACGTCGAAGCAGGCCGCGGTCCGCACCGCTTCGCCCCGGAAGGTGCTCAGGGCCGGCGGGAGGGTGGCCGTGCCGGTCCGGCGGGTGTCGGTGCTGACGGCCCTGGTGCTGCTGGTGCTGCTGGTGGCGGGCGCCGTCGCCACCCTGTCGCTCGGGCGGCTCGGCATTCCGCTCGCCGACCTGGCCGGGGCGGTGACCGGCGGGGCCGATGGCAAGGACGCGTTCGTGCTGGAGCGGCTGCGCGGCCCCCGGCTGACGGTTGCCGTGGGCACCGGTGCGGCGCTCGGGCTCTCCGGGGCGCTGTTCCAGTCCGTCACCCGCAATCCGCTCGGCAGCCCCGATGTGATCGGGCTGGCGTCCGGGGCCGGGGCGGGTGCCGCGATCACCGCACTGCTCTTCCCGGACACCGTGCCGGTGGCGCTCGGCGCGCTGATCGGCGCCCTCCTCGCCATGGTGCTGGTCCATGTGTCGACCGGCACCGGGTTCCGCAACCCGGCCCGGCTGGTCGTCGCGGGCATCGGGGTCGCCGCGATCGGGACCGCGATCACCCAGTACGTCGTCTACTCCATGGAGCGGGACCGGGCCGCCGTCCTCAGCGCCTACGTCAACGGCAGCCTGTCGGCGCGGTCGTGGGAGGACGCCACCACGATCTGGCTGGTGCTGCTGGTGGTGGCCCCGCTCACCGTGCTCCTCTCCCGGCGGCTGGACATCGGGGAGATGGGCGACGACATCGCGGCCGCGCTCGGCTCGGAGCCCCGACGCACCAAGACGGCCGCCGTGGTGCTGGCGATCGTGCTCTCGGCGGGGGCGGTCAGTGTCGCCGGCCCCATCGCGTTCATCGCGCTGACGTCCCCGCAGGTCGCCAAGCGGATCACCCGGGTCTCCGGACCGCACCTGGCGCTGTCGGCGCTGACCGGCGCGCTGCTGCTGGTGCTGGCGGACCTGTGCGCCCAGCAGCTGCCGCTCTTCGACAATCTGCCCGTCGGGATCTACACGATGGCCATCGGAGGCGTGTACCTCGGCAGTCTGCTGGTACGGGAGTGGCGCCGGGGAGCTCTGTGAGGCGCGGCGCCGTACGCCATTCGCCACCGAAGCAGCCGTACGGCGCCACGGACACGCCCTCGACGACACATCTCGGGTCGCCCTCCCCCGTCGGGTCCACCTCACGCGCCTCCAGCACACGCATGGACCAGACGGAGAACCCGGCGGCCCCGCCCTCGCACACCCCTGCTTGAACACGTTCAAGAAAGCTCGTAGAGTCGGCGCCGAACACAGTTGAACACGTTCAAGCCGGGGGGCGGCGATGTCCGTACTGGTCAATTCGATCGTGATGCTGGGCATGCTGGTGGTGGTCCCCGCGGGACTGCGGCTGACCGGTGCGGCCGAGCTGGACCGGATCCGGCGGCTCTGGCCGCTCTTCGCCTTTCCCGGCGTCGTCTCGCTGTGGCTGCCGCGCGGCATCGCCGCCACCGCACTCGCGCTCTGTTACGCGCTCGGCGCCGTACTCCTCGCGCTGCACGCCCCGCACCGGCTGCTCCGCGGTCCGTCGAGGTCCACCGCACCCGCCGAGGTCGCCCTGCTCACCGCCCTGGTCACCCCGTCGGTCGCGGCCCTCGCGCTGGTCGCCGAACGCTCGGGGCACACGCTCTTCGGCTTCGGGCTCGGCATCCTCGCGCTGACCGTGCCGCACTTCCACTTCGCCGGATTCGCCGCCGCGCTGGTCGCGGGGCTCGTCTGCCGGGTCGCCGACAGCGCCGCGGGAAGGTTCGCCGCGCTCAGCGTCCCACTGGGCACCGTGCTCGTCCTGATCGGCTACTTCATCGGGGACTGGGCCGAACTGGCCGGCGCGGTCGTACTGACGGCGGGAATGTGGACCGTCGCCCTCCTCACCTGGCGGTCCGTCCGCACCGGGCAGCGGGACCGGATCACCCGGAGCCTGCTCGCCGTCTCGTCCGCCGTCCTCGCCGTCACCATGGTGCTCGCCCTGAGCTGGGCGCTCGGCGAGGCCACCGGAATCCCGCACCCCTCACTGGCCTGGATGGCCGCCACCCACGGCCTCGGCAACGCGCTGGGCTTCGCACTGTGCTCGGTGCTCGCCTGGCAGCGGCTGCGCGATCACACCGACCCCGTAGAAAGCAGGACCGCATGAGCACCCTCAACTACTCCGAGGTCGGCGCCACCCGTCTCGGCCCGCTCCCCACCGGGTACCACCACCTCCACCACCGCACCCAGGTCGGGCGCGGCCGGGCCGACCTCGAAGCGGCGGGCGCGGCGATCACCGAATGGCGCATGCACCGCACCAGCGGCGCCCGGGTCCGCGCCTCGGCGCCCCGCGCCGGGGACGGGGTCCGCGTCCGGGTGTCGCTGGGCATCGGCCGGCTCAGGTTCACCGCACCCTGCCAGGTCATCTGGACCGCGTACGAGCAGAACCGCATCGGGTTCGCCTACGGGACCGAGGTCCGGCACCCGGAACGCGGCGAGGAGAGCTTCGTGGTGGAGTCGGCGGACGACGGGACGGTGTGGTTCACCGTCATGGCGTTCAGCCGCCCGGCCGCCTGGTACACCCGGCTCGCCGGACCCGTCGTACCGGTGCTCCAGCGGCTGTACGCCCGGCGACTGGGCAGCACGCTGCGTCGCATCGTGGACGAGGAGCGCGGCGGGCGGGGCTGAATCGCCGATACTGGAGGTGATGAACTGGTTCACCGCAGACGGGTACTGGCTCAGCCGGCTGATCTTCCAGCGGGCGCTGGCCGCTGTCTACCTGGTCGCGTTTCTCACCGCCGCGCTCCAGTTCCGGGCGCTGATCGGCGAGCGCGGCATGCTGCCAGTACCCGAGTTCCTGCGCCGCACCGACTGGCACGACGCTCCGGGGCTCTTCCGGCTGCACTACTCCGACCGCTTCTTCGCACTCGTCGCCTGGACCGGCTGCGCGCTGGCCGTCGCCCTGCTCGCGGGCGCGGACTCGTACGTTCCGCTCTGGGCGGCGATGCTGCTCTGGGCCCTGCCCTGGGCGCTGTACCTCTCGATCGTCCAGGTGGGCCAGACCTGGTACGGCTTCGGCTGGGAGTCACTGCTGCTGGAGACGGGCTTCCTCGCCGTCTTCCTCGGCAACGCGCACACGGCTCCCCCGGTGCTGGTGCTGTGGCTGCTGCGCTGGGTGCTGTTCCGGGTGGAGTTCGGCGCCGGACTGATCAAGATCCGCGGCGACGAGTGCTGGCGCAGGCTGACGTGTCTGTACTTCCACCACGAGACCCAGCCGATGCCGGGGCCGCTGAGCTGGTTCTTCCACCGGCTGCCGAAGCCCGTCCACCGGGCCGAGGTGGCGGCCAACCATGTCACCCAGCTTCTGGTTCCGGTGCTGCTGTTCACCCCGCAGCCGGTGGCGAGCGCCGCCGCGGGACTGATGATCGTCACCCAGCTGTGGCTGGTCGTCTCGGGGAACTTCGCCTGGCTGAACTGGCTGACGATCACCCTCGCCCTGTCCGCCGTCGACTGGTCCCTGTTCACCGCGCCGCCCGCACAGTCCGCGCCGCCGCTCTGGTACGAGATCGTGGTCCTCGCGGTGACCGCGCTGGTTCTCCTCCTCAGCTACCGGCCGGCGCGCAATCTGATCTCCCGCCGCCAGGTGATGAACCGCTCGTTCGACCCGTTGCACCTGGTCAACACCTATGGCGCGTTCGGCAGCATCAGCCGGGTCCGGCTGGAGGTGGTGGTCGAGGGCACGGACGAGCAGGTGCTCCACGAGGGAACCCGCTGGCGGGAGTACGGCTTCCGCGGCAAGCCGGGGGATCCGCGCCGGATGCCCCGCCAGTTCGCCCCGTACCATCTGCGGCTGGACTGGCTGATGTGGTTCGCGGCGCTCTCCCCCGCGTACGCCCGGCCGTGGTTCGGCCCGTTCCTGGAGCGGCTGCTGGAGAACGACCGGGACACCCTGCGGCTGCTGCGTCACAACCCGTTCCCCGATGCCCCGCCCGCCCATGTCCGCGCCAGGGTGTACCACTACCGGTACACGACCTGGCGCGAACTGCGGGCCACCGGGCGCTGGTGGCACCGGACCTATGTGCGGGACTTCATGCGCCCCGTCTCGCTCGGTCCTGCCTGGCTCAGCCCGACCAGGCGATCTTGAACACCCAGGCGTGCTTTCCGGTCCGGCGGGCCGCCGCCGGTACGTCGATCACCAGCGAGCCGCCCCGGACACGCCAGTTGAGCGGCCGGTCGTGACCGAGCAGGGTGACCCGGTCACCGCCGCGGACCGGCACCGGCGCCTCGACGGTGAGGGTCGCGCCGGGCCGCGCCAGGGAGTGGATGTAGAACGCCCGGTTCGGCCGCAGGGTGAACCGCAGGTCCGCACCGAGCTGCGGCATCCGTGACCAGTACGTGGTGTCGTAGACCGCCTCGCCGTTGGTCTTCAGCCACTCCCCCGTCTCGCGCAGCCTGCGCTGCATGATGTCGGGGATCGTGCCGTCGGCCCTGGGCCCGATGTCCAGCAGGAAGTTGCCGTTCTTGGAGACGATGTCGACGAGCGAGTGCACGATCTCCTCGGCCGTCATGTACTTCTCGTCCGGCGTCTGGGCGTTGTAGCCGTAGCTGTACGGGTCGAGGCCGCGGCTGGACTCCCACTTGGCGGTGACGATCTGGTCGTACGTCGTGTACTCGGGCGTGGTGAAGTCGTACGCGCCGATCCCGGAGCGGTTGTTGACGGTGACCTCGACCGGGCGGGCCCGGTTCTTGGCGTGGTTGAAGTACTCGGCCAGCACCCGGTGGCTGTCGTTGTCGCCGCCGATGTCGCACCAGAGGATCTCGGGGTCGTATCCGTGGATCAGCTCCAGCATCTGCGGACCCTGGAACTGGGTGACATAGTCCTTGCCCGCTGTGTGACCGGTGTAAGGGACGGGCTCCAGGGTGTACGGATTGCGCGGGGCGTGACCCGTCCACGGGTGGTCGGGGTTGAACCATTCGGGCATGGAGAAGTACAGCCCGGGGTGGAGCTCGGGGGTGTAGCGGCGCGAGGCGTCGAAGAGCTCCTTGACCAGGTCGCGCCCGGGCCCCATCTTCACCGAGTTGCGGTCGGACAGCTTGGTGTCCCAGAGCGCGAAGCCCTCGTGGTGCTTGGAGGTGAGGACGTGGTACTGGGCGCCGGCGTCCCGGAACAGCTCCACCCAGGAGCGCGGGTCGAAGCGTTCGGCGCGGAACCGCGGGATGAAGTCGTCGTAGGCGAAGGACTCGCCGTAGGTCTCGCGGTGGTGGGCGTGGGTGGGGTTGCCGGGGTCCTGCATCTGGCTCCAGTACCACTCGGCGTACTGCGTGCCGACCGGTGCCCAGGCGGGAACGGAGTAGACCCCCCAGTGGATGAAGATCCCGAACTTCGCCTGCTGGAACCAGTACGGCGCCTGGTGGGTGGCGAGGGAGGCGTCCGTCGGCGTGTAGTCGGGGACGCCGAGGGTGAGCGAGCGCCGGACCGTGGCCGCCCGCGCCCCTCGTCCGCGCGCGACAACGTTGCCTTCCCGGGCGGTGCCGGGTGCGGTGCCGGGTCTGCTGCGGATGCCGATGCGGACGCGGGCCTGTTCGCCGGGGGCGAGGCGGCTGACGCGGGCGGGTGCGACGGTGCGGGCTCCGGGCACGTCCACGGAGAGGGTGAGGCCGCCGGCGGCGAGGATGCCGACGGTGCCGGCGTTGACGACGGTGGCCTCGACGCTCTGGGCTCCGGAGTCCAGCAGCGAGGTGGTGGAGCGGGCGTCGCGAAGCGCCAACGCCCTGCCCTGGGCAGCAGGTTGGAGCGAGAGCGCGAAGATGTGCAGGGACGGCTTGCCGGCCTCGGCGGGCTGGGTGGTCGGCAGGGTGAGCCCCACGGCTTCCCTGGCCGGGTCGAGCGCGATCTCGCCGACCGCGATGGACACCGGATGCTGGTCCTTGGCGCCGTCGGCGGTGTAGCGGTACGCGGCGGTGAGGGCGCCGCTGCCGCCGTACCAGTCGGGCCCGCCGAGCAGCGGGGTCGTCGTGGTGCCGTCCGCGTAGTGGACGGTGGCCCTGCCGGACGCGGCACCGTAGCTGCACGAGGTGAGGAAGAGACCGGAGAGATAGCGGCCGGGCGGCAGGTCGATGCGCTGGCCGAGGGCGACGACATTGTTCTTGGTCCCGGCGGCGGAGCCGGGGAAGAGGAAGGCCGTGCCGCCGATCTCCCGTTCCCCGGCGGGGAGTTCCTCACCCGGGAAGGCGTAGCCGGATCCGTCGAAGTCGCCGCCGCGGGCGTCGGCGGTGTCGATTCCGTCGTTGTCGAACCACGGGTCGAGCGGCACGGGGACGGCGGCGGGTACGGTGCCCCACCCGCCGCCGTCCGGGCCGGCTCCGGTGCGCTCGGCGGCTGCGGGGTGCGGGGCCGCATCGGCGGTGGCGGGGGTGAGCAGGGCGGCGCCGACTGCCGCCCCTGCCGTCATTCCGAGTACATGGCGTCTGGGAAGTTCGGTCATGACATCCGATGATTGGAGCGCGACGCGAACCTGTCAATGCAATCTTCCAGACAGAACGAAACGCGCTCCCCCCATCCATCCGATGACTGCGAGCGAGGCCGCGATCGAGCCGGTCCGTCAGGTCCCGGCCCCCACAGGGCCCGTCACTTGGACTCCTCCCGGGCCCGCAGCAGCTTGGTGATCTGTCTGACGAGTTCGTCGTCGCTGGTCACGGCCTTGCCGGAGACCAGGGCACCGAGGCGCTCGGCGGTCTGGAAGTCGTAGGCGCGCTCCCGGTCCGTACCGGGAACGCTCTCGTACTCGTCCTCCGCGCGGAAGCCGACGGTCAGATGGACCAGCTTCGCGATGATCCAGGTGAGGAGGAAGGAGAACGCGATCACCGAGACGACGGCGACGAGCTGCTTGCCGAGCAGCCCCCAGCCGCCGCCGTGGAAGAGGCCCTTCTTGCCGCTGATCCGCGCGGTGGCGAACAGACCGACCATGATCAGGCCGATCAGGCCGCCTACGCCGTGCACGCCCACCACGTCGAGGGTGTCGTCCACGTCGAAGCGGTACTTGAGCGTGATGGCGAAGGCACACACCGCCCCGACGACGAGACCGGTGATGACGGCACCGAGCGTGTCGATCTCGCCGCAGGCGGGGGTGATGGCGACCATGCCCGCGACGGCGGAGGAGACGACGCCCACGGTGGTGACCGTGCCGGTCCGCCACTTCTCGACCAGCGGCCAGGTGACCATGGCGCCCGCCGCGCCGAGCTGGGTGTTGATGAACGCGGCGGACGCGGTGCCCTGGTCGCTGAGCGCCGAGCCGGAGTTGAAGCCGAACCAGCCGAACCAGAGGAGCCCGACACCGATCACGACGAGCGGAATGTTGTTGGGCCGCTCCTCGCGGCGGGCGAAGTCGCGCGGTGCCCGCAGCACCAGCGCGACGGCGAGCCCGGCGACCCCGGAGTTGAGTTCCACCGGCAGACCGCCGGCGAAGTCCAGCGCGCCGAGGTGCTTGACGATCCACCCGTCCGGGTCGAACACCCAGTGCGCGAGCGGGATGTAGACGATGAGCAGCCACAGGACGACGAAGACGATCCAGCCCTTCATCGTGGCGCGGTCGGCGATCGAGCCGCTGATCAGCGCGACCGTGATGATCGCGAAGCCCATCTGGAACGTGCTGTAGACGTAGGTGGGAATGTGGCCGGTGAGCGTGTTCAGGCCGATGTCGCGCATGAACACGTGGTCGAGGTTGCCGATGAGCCCGGCTCCGCCGACGTCCGGTCCGAACGCCAGCGAATAGCCGATCGCCCACCACAGAAGGGTGCCGAAGGCGAGCGCGGCGAAGCTCATCTTGATCATCATCAGGATGTGCTTGGTGCGCACCATGCCGCCGTAGAAGAACGCCAGTCCCGGCGTCATCAGCAGCACCATGGCGGTGGAGGCGAGCAGCCAGGCGGTGTCGCCGGAGTCGTACGCGGCCGGCATCGGCGCGGGAGCGGTGTTCATCGGCGGGATACCTCGGGATCGGGTCGGGGACGGGGTCGAAGTCGAAGTCGAAGTCGGAGTCGGAGTGTCGGCAGCGGGTACGTCACGGCTTGCGCAGTGCGGGGGCCGGGTGGCCGGTGAGCAGCCGGCGCACGGCGTCCCATGCGGTGTTGTGCGCTTCGGCGACCCCGACCGGGCTGTCGTCCAGGAGCCGGAGCCAGGCGCCGCAGTCCCGGGGCAGCACGCTGACCCCGTACAGGACGCCCAGCCCGGCCAGCGCCTCGTGGAGGGTGTCGGCGATCTCGGTGGCCGGGGCACGGTCGGTGACGACGAAGAGCGACGCCACATGGTCGTGCCCGGCGAACACACCGGGGCCGACGACGCCGTTTCCGCCCGGCCCCGCCCCCGGTGCCAGGCGCAGGGTGTCGATGGCGAGGAGGGTGCCGTCGGGCCGGGCGATGTGCAGATCGGTGGCGAGGACCCGGTAGTCGTGGCGCTCGCCGTGGGCGAGCCGCCCGGCGGTCAGGGTGTCGCCGACGACCACGGTGGCGCCGGGCGCGACCGTGACCTCGGTGCGCTGGTAGAACCGCGAGTCCTTGAACGGGATCAGCGGGTCCGGCAGGTACTCCACATAGGCGCCCTCGTCCGCCGTGATGTGTACGCGCTGGCTCGCGTAGTCGTGCTCCATGCGGAAGACCTTGGTCGCCGCCTGGGTGGTCAGGTGCACCTCGGTGCCGGGACCGCAGCGGAAGTCCATCCGGTAGCGGTCGGCCTGGGCGATGCCGCCGCCGGTCGCCATCAGATAGACGTAACTCATGCCGGGCGCCGCCGGGTCGATCCACAGCGGCCGCATGATCTGCAACGGGGTCTTCTGGTACCGCTCCACGAGTTCGGTGCGCCCGCCCCGTACGGCGAAGGCCAGATCGAGGATGCCGACCTTGGCCGGGGAACCGGGCCCGAGCGTGTCGGGTACGGAGGCCAGGGCGGCCACTTCCGGGGGGACGCGGACCGCGCTGTAGTAGTCGGGGGCGAGCCGGTCCGGCCGGGGCGGCGACGGGGCGGAGCGCATCTCAGATCAGCGCCTTGCGGCGGGATTCGAGGTAGCCGGCCACGTCCTCGATGCCGATGCCGGTGAGGCAGTCGGTGAGGACGACGGGGCGGTTGTCGCGGACCCGGTGGGCGTCGGACTCCATGACGCCGATGTCGGTGCGCACGTACCTGGCGATGTCGATCTTGTTGATGACGAGCAGATCGGAGTCGGTGATGCCCGGACCGCGTTTGCGGGGCATCTTCTCGCCCTCGGCGGTGTCCAGGACGAAGATGAACAGGTCGACCAGGGCCGGGCTGAAGGTGAGCGTGAGATTGTCACCGCCGGACTCGTAGAGCAGCGTGTCGGTGTCGGGGAAGCGCTCCAGCATCTCGGCGCCGGCCGCCAGGTTCATCGTGGGGTCGTCCCGCACGGCGGTGTGCGGACAGGCCCCCGTCTCGACCCCGACGACACGCTCCGGTTCGAGGACGCCGGCGAGGGTCCGGCGGACGTGCTGGGCGTCCTCCTGCGTGTAGATGTCGTTGGTGATGACGGAGGGACGGTGGCCGCGCTCGATCAGTACCGGTACGAGCGCCTCGATGAGCGCGGTCTTGCCGGATCCGACCGGTCCGCCGATGCCGACCCGAAGTACGTTGTCGTCCATGGTGCTCCCTGACTCGTGTGGGGGTGTGGATGGGTCAGCTGGCGAACAGCCGTGCCTCGGCGCGTTCATGACGGCCCGACATGATGTCCGAGGCGAAGACGGTGGCGCCGATGTCTGCCGGTTCGCGCCGCAGCGCCGCCTCCGTGGCCGCCTCGATGACGGGTGCGGCGCCCCGCAACAGGGTCTGTGCCCAGCGGTGGTCGGTGAGCCGCAGCCGCAGGGCGGCGCCCGCGAAGCTGGCACAGAACGCGAACAGGTCCGCGGCGACCGCCTGGCGGACCGGGACGCCGGTCGCGGCGTGGATGACACCGGCGGCCACCGCCTGGGTGCCGGGCGCCTCACGGCGCTCGACACGGCCGAAGTATTCGGCGATCTCCGGGCGGTCGAACACCTCCCGGGCCAGGTCGAGGAGCTGCCGTCCGGTCCGGGTGGCCGCCTGGCGCATCTCGCGGCCCAGCTTGGTGGCGAACAGGTGCTCGTCGATGCGGACGACGGCCGCCGCGTCGCCCGCCCGGGTCGCCCGGTGGGCGAGCGCGAGCGCGGTGGCGTCGGCCGGGCCGACGCCGTGCAGCAACAGGTCCTCCAGCAGCAGCGGCAAACTCTCCTGGTCCACCGCCCCGGCGTGGGCGAACCCCTCCAGGCTGTGCGACAGCGTGTAGAAGCCGCTCGGGAACGCCGAGTCGGTCAGCTGGAGGCTGACCAGCAGCGGCCCGAGCTCCGGCTCGGGTGTGCGCACCGGGGTGGTGGACGCGGCCGATGCCGGGGCGGGGTCGCCCAACGGGTCGCTCTCATCGCGGTACATCGCCCTACACCAGGAAGTACAGGTGGTTGAGGGGGAGTTCCTCGGCCGGGTCGATGGTGGCGACCCTGCCGTCGAGCGTGACCCTGAACGTCTCCGGGTCGACCTCGATGTCCGGCAGCGCGTTGTTGCGGATCATGTTGTGCTTTCCGATGGTCCGGGTGCGGCTCACCGGCAACACCATGCGTTCCAGGCCCAGTTCTGCCGGAACCCCGGCGGCGATACCCGCCTGGGACATGAAGGTGACATGGCTCGCGGGCAGGGCCTTGCCGTACTGCCCGAACATCGGCCGGTAGATCACCGGCTGCGGGGTCGGCAGCGAGGCGTTGGGGTCGCCCATCTGCGCCCAGGAGATGATGCCGCCCTTGATCACCATCTTCGGCTTGGCGCCGAAGGAGTGGATGGGCCAGAGCACGATGTCGGCGAGCTTGCCCTTCTCGATCGATCCCACGTGGTCGGAGATGCCGGTGGCGATGGCCGGGTTGATGGTGACCTTGGCGAGGTAGCGCAGCACCCGCTGGTTGTCGTTGCGGGCGGAGTCGCCCTCCAGCGTGCCGAGTTTGTCCTTGCAGTGGTGGGCGGTCTGGAAGGCCCGGGTGACGGACTCGCCGATCCGGCCCATGGCCTGCGAGTCGGAGGAGAACATGCTGATGACGCCGAGGTCGTGCAGCACCGACTCGGCGGCGATCGTCTCGGCGCGGACCCGGCTGTCGGCGAAGGAGACGTCCTCGGGGATCTGCGGGTCCAGGTGGTGGCAGACCATGACCATGTCGAGGAGCTCGTCCACCGAGTTCTTGGTGTACGGCAGCGTCGGGTTGGTGGAGGAGGGCAGTACGTTCGGCTCGCCCGCCACCCGCAGGATGTCCGGGGCGTGACCGCCGCCCGCGCCCTCGCTGTGGAAGGTGTGGATGGCGCGGCCGTCGATCGCGGAGCGGGTGTCCTCGAAGAAGCCGCTCTCGTTGAGGCTGTCGGTGTGGATGGCGACCTGGACGTCGTAACGGTCGGCGACCTTCAGTGAGTTGTCGATCACGGCGGGGGTCGCACCCCAGTCCTCGTGGACCTTCAGGGCGCAGGCTCCGGCCTCGATCTGCTCGTCGAGCGCTTCGGGCAGGCTTCCGTTGCCCTTGCCCATGATGCCGAGATTGACGGGGAAGGTCTCGGCCGCCTGGAGGAACCGGGCGATGTTGTACGGGCCGGGTGTGCAGGTGGTGCCGTTGGTGCCGTCGGCCGGGCCCGTGCCACCGCCGATCAGGGTGGTGATGCCGTTGGTGAGCGCCTGCTGCGCCTGCTGCGGCGAGATGAGGTGGACGTGCGGGTCGATGGCGCCCGCAGTGGCGATGAGGTGCTCCCCGGCGATGGCCTCGGTGCCCGGTCCGATGACCAGGTCCGGGTGGACGTTGTTCTGCGTCTGCGGGTTGCCCGACTTGCCGATGCCGGCGATGAAGCCGTCCTTGATGCCGATGTCGCACTTGACGATGCCGACCACGGGGTCCATGACCACCACGTTGGTGATGACGGTGTCGAGCGCGCCCTGGGCGGCGGTGGCCTGCGGGTCGGAAGCCATGCCGTCGCGCATGGTCTTGCCGCCGCCGTAGACGACCTCGTCGCCGTACAGGCCCTCGCTGTAGTCCTTCTCGACCTCGACGACGAGGTTGGTGTCGGCGAGGTGGAAGCGGTCGCCGACCGTCGGGCCGAACATGTCGATGTACTGCTTGCGCGGCATGATGGACATCAGCGCGAACCCTTCTTCTTGGCCTTGGAGTCCTTCGGGCTCTTGGCGCTCTTGGTGCTCTTGGTTTTCGCGGTGCGTTCCTGGGGCGCGCCCCCGTCACCGCTCTCCTGCGTGCCCTGGAAGCCCAGCTCGATCGCCTTGCGCACGGCCTCGACCTTGATCGGGTGCGAGGCGAGGCTGCCGTTGAGCAGCCCGCTGAAACCGACGAGCCGGCCGGTTCCGGCGTACGTGCACAGCTGCACGTCGCGGGTGCCGCCGGGCTCGATGCGTACCGCCGTTCCGGCGGGAATGTCCAGGTGCATACCGAGCGCCTTCTGACGGTCGAACGACAGCGCCGAGTTGACCTCGAAGAAGTGGTAGTGCGAGCCGACCTGGACCGCGCGGTCCCCGGTGTTGCGCACGGTGAGCTTCACCGTGCGGCGGCCGGCGTTGATCTCGATGGGTTCCTTGCCGTAGATGTACCTCTGACGGGGCGTCATGCGGTGCTCCTGATGACTCGGCCCGCACCGTGGGCGTGCGGGTGCGGATGCGTGTGCTGATGTCCGTGACCGTGGTCGTGGCCCTCGCCCGGCGGGTGGGTGTGGGAGTGGCCGTGGTGGTCCGCGGCCGTCAGTCCGGCCGCGATGCCGTCGTCACCGCGCTCGTCCCGGTGCCGCCGGGCATCGGCCACGCGCTCGGCGAGCACCCGGGCCAGCGCCGCGGGAGCGATCGGCGGACCGGCGCTTTCGACCCGGATGCCGGGCACGTCGGGCATCGGAGGCTCGGCGAACGCCGCGGGGAGCAGCACCACGTGCCGGGCACCGAGCAGCCCGCAGCGCCGGACCCCCTCGGCCGGGTCCGGGTCTCCCCCGGTGAACGCGACCTCGACCAGGCCGTGGCTCCCGTAACGGCGGACCAGGCTCGCGACCCGGTACAACTCGGCGTCCTCGAACGGGTCGCCGGCCGGGGCGGTGACCAGCAGCGCGGCGGTTTGCGGGGCGCGGGCCGCCGCAGCGCGCAGCCAGCCGACCAGGTGCTGGGAGGTTCCGAAGGGCTCGGCCAGCACGGTCCCGGCGCGCTCGGCGGCGGGCAGCGCGCGCAGCGTGCGGGCGGTGTCCGCGACGAGTTCCGGTTCGCGGCCCAGCGTCATCGGGACGACGCAGCTCCGCCGGCCGCGGCGGCTCAGCGCGGCGACCGTCCGGAACAGTTCACGCCCGTTGGCCACGACGGTCACCGCGGGGTCCACCAGGCCGTGCAGGGCCTCGCCGTACGCGGCTTCGTGGCCGCACACCGCGATCACCCGGCAGTGGTCGGGCATCGGTTCAGCCACCGATGGGATCGTGGCAGGACACCAGCTTGGTGCCGTCGACGAAGGACGCCTCGATCTGGAGCAGCCCGAGCATCTCCCGGACGCCGGGCATGGTGTCCTTCTCGCCGATGACGTGCCGGCCGAGTTCCATGCAGTCCGCGACGCTCCTGCCGTCGCGCGCGGCTTCCAGGATCGCCTCGCTGATCAGCGCCACGGACTCGCTGTAGTTGAGTTTGAGGCCACGGTCCCGGCGCTTGCGGGCCAGGTCGGCCACGACGTACACCAACAGCTTGTCGATCTCGCGCGGTGCGAGGTTCATCGTCAGTACCTTCCTCTGGGATGCGGGGAGGGGCGATAAAGGGCCGGCGGCCGGGCGGTCAGCCGCTCCTGCGGAAGCGGGGCATCAGCGGGACGGCCGCCATGAGCACCCAGGTCACGAGGATGAAAGGCCAGGTGAAGGTGTGGCCGCCGAAGGGTTTGAAGAACGAGGTCAGTGAGGCGGTCAGGCCGGTGGATGCGGCGGCGCCGAAGAGGGCGTAGGCCCCGTTCCACACCGTGCCGGTGAGGAAGACCGCGCCGACGGCGATGGCTACGAGCACGGCGTTGTAGCCGTAGATCCCGTTGGCGATCAACGAGGTGGGGGCGCCGAGCGCCCAGGCCGCGACGATCCCGACGACGCTGCCGGCCGCCGCGTACAGCACCACGCGTGCTCCGGAGAAGGCCAGTCCGACGAGCATGATCAGCCCGACGTACCAGGCGTCCACCAGGAAGATCTGCGAGACGTTGGTGAAGAAGGCGTGCCACAGGTCGTTCCAGGAGATCGCGGTGTCGCCGCTGGTGGTGCTGGACACGGCCTTGGGCGCCCCGTGCCAGATCCGCCCGAACGACGGCGCACCGAGCACCATGACACCGGAGACCAGGCAGAACGGCGCGGTGAGCGCCGTCAGCCGGTACGGCGCCAGCAGAGTGGTCAGCGACATCGTCAGAATGGTGCACATGATCGATCCGATGACCGCGAGCACATACGTGGCGGGGTGGTTCCCCAGCGAGGTGACCAGCGCGATGCCGGTGAGACAGCCGGAGTAGCCGTGCAGGCCGAGGGCGATGCCGGACCGGTCGATGCCGGCCGCGTACGCGGTCAGGGTCGAGACGAGGGTGCCCAGGGTGGCGAAGAGGCCGATCCGCCAGCCCGCCGCCCACAGCCCGGCGAGGATGAACGCGCCCGTCCAGATGCCCGGCTGGAGGTCCACCTGACCGACGCCGCGCACCGAGGCCAGGAGGAAGGCGGTCGGCTGCCGGCTTTCGAGCTTCCGGACGGCGTCCGGCTCGGCAATGGGCAAGGGGAGCTCCAACGGCTCGGCAGGCACCGGTCGCTCTCCTCGCGGAGCACGGACGGCGGGAATCGGCTCAACGCCATCAATGCATATGCCGGACAGCTCTTCTCGCCGTGCGGTGTTCCGGTCCTCCATTGGAGTCCGAAAGTGGGCCGTTGCGCGTGCTGCGCGCGTGTGCCCGGGCCCGCTCGTTAGGTTCGCCGGATGTCCCCGCGGATGAGACTGCACCACCACCCCCACCCCGATCACCACCCCGGAGCGCAGCCGGCCGTCGTGGTGGCCGTCGCGATCGGCGGCGCCGCCGGGGCCGCCGCCCGCTACGGTGCCGAGCGGATCTGGCCCACCGGCGCTTCGGCGTTCCCCTGGACGATTCTGCTGGTCAACACCGTGGGCTGCTTCCTCATGGGCGTCCTGATGGTCACCCTGAAGCTGCGCTTCCCCGGTTCACCGCGGCTGATCAGTCCACTGCTGGGCACCGGTGTCCTCGGCGGGTTCACCACGTTCTCCCACTACACGGACAACGTGCGGCAGCTCTTCGAGAACGGCCGGCCCGGCTATGCGGTCGGCTGTCTGGTCCTGACGGTGGTGGCGGCCTTGACCGCCGTGACGGCGGGCGCCTTCGCCGCGCACTCGGCCCTCGGACATGGCTACGCGGCCCAGGACGGCGACCGATGACCGACTGGCTGCTCGTGCTCGCGGGGGGACTGGCCGGCGCTCCGCTTCGCTATCTGCTCGGTGTGGACGCCAAGTTCAGGCTCCGGACCGCTTTTCCCTGGGGTACCTTCGCGGCCAACGCGGGTGCGGCGCTGTTCCTCGGCTTCCTCTCCGAGGCCGTGACCGACGGGGAGCTGGGGCCCCGGCTCCAGTTGCTGCTCGCCACCGGCTTCTGCGGCGCCCTGTCGACCTGGTCGACGTTCTCGTACGAGTTGCTGACCCTCACCTCGGCCCGTCGGCTGTCCATGGCGGCGGGGTATCTGGTGCTCAGTGTGGGTGCGGGTGTCGGGCTGTCGTTCGCCGGGGCGGCCGTGGCGGGTGCCCTCCGGTGAGGCGGCGGGCGCGGCGACGGGCCGAGCTCCGGGCCGCGCGATGCGGACCGGAGCTCGGGCGCCGTGCTGTGAGGCCGTGTCAGTCGATGCCGGGCAGGATGTGGGGCTCGGCGAGGTCGTCCTCGTAGCCGGCCAGCCGGATCGGTGCGGACCTGGCCCAGACCTCGATGTTCCGGAGCTTCTCGGGCCTGCGGGCCCGGTCTCCGTGCCGATCGGCAGGTCGCTTCTCTTGCTTCGTCAGTTCCGGTGTCGTCACCGCGCACTCCTTTGTGTCGCGTCACCCTCGGCGTCGCCGATGCCCCGGCCTCATCACCGGGGGATCAGCCACCCGTATGGGCAGGGGCAAGAACAGTTCGGTCGCGGTGGCGCCGGGTACGGGGCGGGACGGCGGCCTGGTTGACAAGCCTGTCCCGGGACGGTCGAGGAAGGTTTGTGGACTCCTCGATTACGTCCGTTCACATCAGGGTAACCAAATGAGCGCTTCCGTGCTCGATGGAACGTGTGCTCTAGGTCACTTTCAGCCACCGGGCAGGGCGCCGGACATACAAAAAAGCCCGGTCGGGAGCAGGTCCCGACCGGGTCGACGACTGTTCATGCACGCCGCGTCGGCGGCGACTACCAGTTGGCGGGCGCGTAGTCCTTGAGGAAGCAGCCGTACAGATCCTCGCCCTCCTCGCCGCGCACGATCGGGTCGTAGACGCGGGCGGCGCCGTCGACCAGGTCGAGCGGGGCGTGGAAGCCCTCCTCGGCGAGGCGGATCTTGTCGGGGTGCGGGCGCTCGTCGGTGATCCAGCCGGTGTCGACGGCGGTCATCAGGATGCCGTCCTTCTCGAACATCTCCTGGGCACTGGTGCGGGTGAGCATGTTCAGGGCGGCCTTGGCCATGTTGGTGTGCGGGTGGCCGGCGCCCTTGTAGCCGCGGCTGAACACGCCCTCCATGGCGGAGACGTTGACCACGTAGGCCCGCTTGGCGGCGGTCGCGGCCATGGCCGGGCGGAGCCGGCTGATCAGGATGAACGGGGCGGTGGAGTTGCAGAGCTGGACCTCCAGCAGCTCGATCGGCTCGACCTCCTCGACCGTCTGGATCCAGCTGTTGGTGTCGTGCAGATCGGGCACCAGTCCGCCCGCGTCGATCGCCGTCCCGGCGGCGATCCGCTCCAGCGACGCGGAGCCGGTGACCAGCGCGAGCTCGGTGACGTCCTGCGCGCTCAGCCCCTCCTTGCGGGCGGCCGGCAGGGCCGCGACCCGGTCGACGGTGCCGCTGCCGAAGGTGCCGATGACCTCGGCGGCGGGCAGCTCGCCCGCCGGGAGCGGCGCCGACTCGGCGTTGACCAGCTCGCTGTAGGCGTTGGGCGAGCGGCGCACGGTCTGCGCCGCGTTGTTGATCAGGATGTCCAGCGGGCCCTCGGCTGCGACCGAGTCGGCGAGGGCGACGACCTGGGCGGGGTCGCGCAGATCGATGCCGACGATCTTCAGCCGGTGGATCCACTCGTCGCTGTCCGGCATCGCCTTGAAGCGGCGGATCGCGTCGTTGGGGAAGCGGGTGGTGATGGTGGTGTGCGCCCCGTCGCGCAGCAGCCGCAGCGCGATGTACATGCCGATCTTGGCCCGGCCGCCGGTCAGCAGCGCGCGCCGGCCGCCGAGGTCGGTCCGGGCGTCGCGGCGCGAGCGGTTCTCCTTCGCGCACTGCTGGCAGAGCTGGTGGTAGAAGGCGTCCACCTCGACGTACCGGGTCTTGCAGATGTAGCAGGAGCGGGGGCGCTGGAGCACGCCCGCGATCTCGGCGCGGGCGGACGACGACGGCAGGACGCCCTGCGTCTCGTCGTCGATCCGGTCGGCCGAGCCGGTCGCGGTGGCCTCGGTGACCGCCTTGTCGTGGGCGGTCTTGGCGGCGCGGCGCTCCTGGCGGCGGCGCTGCTTCACCGTCCGGTAGATCCCGGCCGTGGCGCGGCGCACGAGGATGGCGTCCGGGTGGTCGACCTCGATGTTGTCGAGCTCGTCGAGCACGCTCAGGCAGACGGCCAGCCGCTCCGGGTCGATACCGGGACCGAACTCCTCAGTTCCGGGAGCGAGCTCCGGGCTGTCCTGTGTCACCGTCATTGCCGTTCCTCTGCCATCCGTCTCTCGTGGCGCCGACCGCCGTACCTGCTCCTGCCGGGCCGAACGCCCCGATCAAGTCTGCCATGCACCGGCCGCTGCTCCGTTCGCGTGACTTGTCGCACGGCTCCGCGGTCGGTCGGCCGTGGGCGCGGACGACCGCGGGCCGCCAGCGCCCGGACGTCTCCTCCACGGACAGGTCACATATGCTTCGCTGCCATACGCCCGGGGTGGGCCGTGCCGTACGTGCAGACGAGGGGGGTGCAGTGTGACCGGGCTCCCCGCGGACGGCTCTCCGGCGAAACCTGTGCGTTCGGACGCCGTCCCCGTACAGCCGGGCCCCTCCCCCGTCGGCAGCGGATCGGTCTGGGACGTCGACGCCGTGATCCTGCTGGTCGAGGACGACGCCGGCGATGCGCTGCTGGTCGAGGAGATGCTCGCGGACAGCGAGCTGGACTCCGCGTTGACCTGGTGCAAGACACTGGCCCAGGCACGGCACTTCCTGGCCGGGAGCCGCACCCCTTGCTGTGTGCTGCTCGATCTGCATCTGCCCGACGTGTTCGGCCTGGACGCCGTCACCCAGCTCGTCGAGTCGGCGCCGGACGCGGCCATCGTGGTGCTGACCGGCCGGGCCGAGTCCGACACGGGCCTGTCGGCCGTGGCGAACGGCGCCCAGGACTACCTCGTCAAGGGGCGGCTCGATCCGCAGGCGCTGGGCCGCTCGGTCCGCTACGCCCTCCAGCGCAAGCAGGTCGAGCGGGCGGCGGCGGCGCTGCGTGCCAACCGTCTGATGGCGCAGGAGAACGCCCGCCTGGAGCGTGGTCTGCTGCCGGTGCCGCTGCTGCTCGACGACTCCTTCGAGGCGGTCGCGCGATACGAGCCGGGCCGGGCGCACGCGCTGCTCAGCGGGGACTTCTACGACGTGGTGCAGACGTCCGACGGCACGGTGCACGCGGTGATCGGCGATGTGTCGGGGCACGGGGCGGCGGAGGCGGCGCTGGGGGTGTGCCTGCGAGTGGCGTGGCGTACGGCGGTGCTGTGCGCGACCGGCCAGCTCGAACAGGTCCGGCTGCTGGAGGAGATCCTGGTCGCCGAGCGTTCCGACCCGCATGTCTTCGCGACCGTCACCTCCCTGGCCTTCGACCCGGACCGGCGCCGGGTGCGGGTGGTGCGCGCCGGCCACCCCGGGCTGCTGCTGCGCGGCGGGGCCCGGGTGAGCTGGGAGGAGCCCGAGCCCGGGATGGCGCTGGGGCTGGTGCCGGGTACGGGGACGGAGCGGTGGAGCGCCTCGGAGCTGTCGCTGCCCGGGGACGGCCGGCTCGTGCTGTTCACCGACGGGCTCTTCGAGGGGCGCTCGGGACCGGGCACCCGGCTGGGCGAGGAGGGGCTGCTCGCCCTGGCCCGCAGGCACGGCGCGCTGGCGGCCCGGGACTTCGTGGACACCCTGGTCGACGAGGCGGCCTCGGCGGCGTCCCCGTACGGCGGTCTCGCCGACGACGTCGCCGTGCTGCACCTGGGCTGGGGACGGAGCGGCGCGCGATGAGCGGCCGCGACGCCCCGCCGGGCACCCGGCCCGGAATTGCCTCGCGCCTGTCGGTCCAGCGCTGGGTCCATCTGATACTCGCCGTCTTCGTGCTGATCGTGTGCGCCGGCGGGCTCGTCGGCGGCCTGGTCCAGTCCCGGATATCCGACCGCACCACCGACCTGGTGGACCGTATCCAGCCCGCCCGTTCCTCGTCCTTCCAGCTGCAGAACGCCCTGCTGGAGCAGGAGACCGGGATCCGTGGCTTCGCGCTCACCGGTGACACGACCTTCCTGCGGCCCTACGAGGAGGGGATGCGCGACGAGAGCCTGCGGCTGGCCCGGGTGCGCGCGCTCGTCGGGCACGAGCAGCCCTTCGCCGACGATCTCGACCGGATCGCCGCGGCCGCCCGGGAGTGGCGCGGTCAGCACGCCGAGCCGCTGGTCGCCGAGGTCCGCCGGGACGGTCCGGCCTCCGAGTCCTCGGCCCCGATCCGGCAGAGCAAGGACGAGTTCGACACGCTGCGGCGGCTGTACAAGGCCCAGCAGGCCCATCTCGACGTGGCGCGCGACCTGGCCCGCTCCGATCTGGGCACCGCCCGCACCACCAGGGACCGGGTGTTCATCGCGTTGGTCGTGGGTTTCCTGGCGGCCGTGGTCGCGCTGGGGCTGCTGCTGCACCGGATGGTGGGACGGCCGCTGAGCCGGCTGGCCGCCGCCTCCGACACCGTCCGGTCGGGGGCGTTCCGCAACCGGATCGAGGTCGGCGGGCCGTCGGACGTGCGGGCGGTCGCGGCGGCCGTCGAGGACATGCGCCGCCGGATCGTCGAAGAGCTCGCCGATTCCCAGGAGCGCGAACAGCTGCTGGCGGAGCAGGCCCAGGAGCTGCGCCGGTCGAACGCGGAGCTTGAGCAGTTCGCCTATGTCGCCTCGCACGATCTGCAGGAGCCGCTGCGCAAGGTCGCCTCGTTCTGCCGGCTCCTGGAGAAACGGTGCGCCCCATCATTGGACGGCCGGTCCCGTCAGTACATCGACTACGCGGTGGACGGCGCCACCCGGATGCAGGTGCTGATCGACGACCTGCTCGCCTTCTCCCGCGTGGGGCGGGTGCACGACAAGTGGAAGCCGGTCGGCCTCGACCGGACGCTCGACCGGGCGCTGGCCGATCTCGCGCTGGTCGTCGAGGAGTCCGGCGCCACGGTCGTACGGGAGTCCCCGCTGCCCGAGGTGACCGGGGACGCGACGGCGCTCTCCATGGTCTGGCAGAACCTGATCGGCAACGCGGTGAAGTTCCGCCGCCCCGACGTGCCGTGCCGGATCACGGTCGGCTGTGTCCGGGAGGGCGAGGACTGGCACTTCTGCGTCTCGGACAACGGGATCGGCATCGCGCCGGAGTCCGCCCAGAAGGTCTTCGTGATCTTCCAGCGGCTGCACGGCAGGGACGAGTACGAGGGCACCGGCATCGGTCTGGCGCTGTGCCGGAAGATCGTGGAGGTCCACGGGGGCCGGATCTGGCTGGACGAGGAGCCCTCGGACGGCACCCGGATCCGTTTCACCCTGCCGGTCTCCGCGGCCGTGCCCGCGCGTTCGGCGACGGAGCAGCCCCTTGCGGACCCGGCAGCGAGGCAGGCCGGCCATGGCTGAGATCTGCCGGGTTCTCCCCGGCGTGGGACCGTTCGTCGCGGGTAGGCGGACGTCGAGAAGCTGTCCCCGAACACCCCTGCGTCGCCCTGGCTGGAGCACATGAACGAACAGGTCACCTCACGACCGGCCGGCTCCCCCTGCCCGGACCGGTCCACGGAGGTTCTGCACAGCGCCGAGGTGTTCGACGGTGAGCCCGGCTGCATCGCGCAGGCCCGGGCGCTGGCCGATCGCTTTCTGGTCCGGCTGGCCGCCGAGTGGCTCGCGGTCTTCGGTGAGCACACCCGCACCGATCTGCTGCTGGCGGTGAGCGAGCTGGTCACCAATGCGGACCGGTACAGCCAGGGCCCCTATCTGCTGGAGCTGGAGGGCACCGCGGAGCGCGTCAGCGTCACGGTGTACGACTCCAGCACCGCTCTGCCGCTGTTCTACTCCCCCGATCCGGCGCGCCCCGGCGGTCACGGCATGGAGATCGTGGTGGCGCTGTGCGACCGGCTGACCGCGGAACGGGTGCCGGTGGGCAAGCGCATCCGGGCCGAGTTCGAGCTGAGCAGCTGAGCAGCCGAGCTGTGGGGGGGGGGGGCCGCCCCCCCCCCCCCCCCCCCCACGACCAGGTCACGGGTCAGCTCGCGGGACACCCCGCCACGACCGGGTCCGACGCGTCACGGACGAGCGCTTCCTGCGCCGCCCGGATCCGTTCGACGTCGGGTTTCACGACCCGGCGGTCGTAGGTGAGCAGTCCGTTCAGCTCGCCCTCGACGTCCGAGATCTGGGTGTACACGGCGCCGTTGCTGCCTTCGCAGGCGAGCTTGCGCACCTCGTCGAGCCTGGCCAGGTAGTCGTCGGTGTAGGTGGCCGGGTCGACCGCGATGTACGACTGCTGTACGGCCCAGGCGTGCCCCGGCACAGCCAGGCCCAGCCCGCCGTACTCGCCGCTGACCAGAGCGCGCCTCCCGTCGGGCCGCGGCAGCGCGGGGCTCGGGTAGCCGTGCGCGTCGGCGATGTCGCCGTTGCCGCCGTCCACCGCTCCGCAGCAGTTGAGCCCGCTCATGTTGTTCACCGGCCGGGTCGGGTCCCAGGACTTGGCCTGGTCCGCGATGCGGGCCTGGTCGTACTGGCCCCAGCCCTCGTTGAAGGTGACCCACATGACGACGGACGGATGGCCGGCGTGTTCGTCGATCATCTCCTTCATCTCGCGCTCGTACTCGGCGCGGGCGGCGGTGGAGGGGTTGACCGTGTTCATCGCGGGCATGTCCTGCCAGACCAGCAGGCCCAGCCGGTCCGCCCAGTAGAACCAGCGGTCGGGCTCGACCTTGATGTGTTTGCGCACGGAGTTGAACCCCATCGCCTTGTGCATTCTCAGGTCGTACGCGAGGGCCTCGTCGGTGGGCGCGGTGTGCAGCCCGTCGGGCCAGAAGCCCTGGTCGAGGGTGGCCATCAGGAAGACCGGCCTGCCGTTGAGGACGGTGCGCGGGGTGCCGTCCACCTTCTCGACGGCGATCGAGCGCATCCCGAAGTAGCTGCCGACCCGGTCCGGTCCGACACGGACCTCCAGCCGGTAGAGGTGCGGGTCGGCGGCGGACCACAGATGCGGGTCGGGCACCGGCAGGTCCAGTGCGGCACCGGTGCGCCCGCCGGCGGTCGCGACCTTGCGCTTCCCGTCGTACGCGGTCGCCGTGACGGGCACCCCGTCCCGTACCCCGCGCACCTCGACGGCGAGCTTCTCGCCCCGGACGTCGGGGGTCAGCTTCAGCGAGTCGGCGTGGTCGGCGGTGACCGGCTCCATCCACACCGTCTGCCAGATCCCGGACGACGGGGTGTACCAGATGCCGCTGGGGTCGAGGCGCTGCTTGCCCATCGGCGGGTTCTCGCCGTCCGCCGCGTCGGTCGGGTCGTGGACGCCCACGATGAGTTCCTGGGTGCGGCCGGGCTTCAGCGCATCGGTGATGTCGGCGCCGAACTTGTCGTAGCCGCCCTTGTGTTCGGTGACCTTGCTGCCGTTGACGTAGACCTCGGACTGCCAGTCCACGGCCCCGAAGTTCAGCTGGAGCCGCTTGCCGGAGCCGATCCTCCAGTCCCGGGGCACGGTGAAGGTGCGGCGGTACCACATCCGGTCCTCGTGCCGCTCGATCCCGGAGAGCTGCGATTCGACCGGGTACGGCACGAGGATCCTCTCGCCGAGCTTCCTGCCGACCGGGGGCCGCTCCCCGGCCTTCGCCGCGGCGAACTCCCAGGAGCTGTTGAGGTTCTGCCAGTTGTCCCGGGTGAGCTGGGGCCGCGGGTACTCCGGCAACGCGTTGCGCGGGCCCACCTCGTCGGCCCACCGGGTACGCAGCTCGTAGGTGGAGCGGTTCGGCCCGCCGGACCAGAAGGCCCCGACGCTCTTGCCGTCCGCACCCGCCAGGGCTCCCGCGCCGTCGTAGCGGACGTCGGCGAGCCCGGTGGCGTCGCCGGCCTTGTTGCCGACGACGGGTTCCTCCAGCGCCACGGTCAGGCTGCGCGGGTCGGCCGGATCGGCCTCGACCGCGCCGAGCGGCCACTCGGCGCCGCCGATGACGGCGTCGAGGTGGTTCACCAGCCCGGCGGGCGGCGGCGCGAGCTTCTGCGCGAAGTCCAGCTTGAGCGTGCGGCCGTCCGCGAGGACGGTGGCGGCGACGGCCCCGTCGTACGCGAAGCCGTCGGGCAGCCGGAAGGCGGACTGCGGCACCGGCACCTTGCTGCCGCCGGGTTCGGTCCACTTCAGGTGGAGGTTGGATCCGCCCTGGTGCTCGAAGAACTCCACCTTGAGGTCGTACGCCCGGCCGGCGGTCAACTCCACGGGTTGCGAGTTCTGTTCCTTCTCCCAGTCGTCGACCCAGTGGTCGATGACCGGCTTCCCGTCGATCCAGAGCCGGAAGCCGTTGTCGCCGATCATCGAGAAGAGATGGGCGCCGGTCTTCTCCGGCACGATCTTCCCGGTCCAGCGGATGCTGACGTCGTCGTTCTGTCCGGTGGCCGAGGCCAGCCGTGGCTCCAGCGTCGGGAAGTCGATGTCCGGGTCGAATCCGGTCGCCCTGATCTGCCCGAAGTCGAAGGCACCGGGGGCGGACTGGGTGTAGTACTCGCCCTTGAGACCATGCACGTCGCCGGGTTCGGGGGCGGCCGACGCGGTGGGCACGGCGGTCGGACCGGCGGCGCCGAGTGCTATGGCGAGAAGCAGTACCAGTTTCTTTCTGATGCGCACGGATCCTCCTAGCTGAGGAAGGGTGGCGGCTCGTTGCAGCACGATGTACAACGTTGGAAGGAACGGCAGTTGGCATGACAGCACGACATCCGAGCCGGTGTCCAGGTGCATGACAAGTCGAGGGGGTCACCGTGGCCCGGCGTCGCGGGATCGGGCTCGCTGCCCCGTCCTCAGATGCGATACGCCCCCGTCGGCACGCCGTGGGCCACCCCGTAGGGGGTCATGGCGAGGACACCGGCGCCGCATGCGCGGGTGTCCGGCCCGATGTCGAGCGGGCTGACACCGAGGGCCTTCGCCAGCTCCGGCACCAGATCGAACGCGGCGGTCCGCCACTGCGCCTCGTCCTCGTCGGACTCCTGGGCAGCGTCCCATTCGGGGTTCAGGCCGAGTTCGGCGCGGCGCGCCCGTTCGAACGGCAACGGCTCGCCCAGCGTGAGCAGTTCGTCCTCGCCCTCGCCGGTCTCGCAGTAGCGCCGGAGCACTGTGCCCCGCTCGGCTACGAGCCAGGCGGAACCGTCGCCCTGGGCCCCGTAGTAGTACGCCTGGGCCTGCCCGTACCGGGCGCTGAGCAGGGTGCACAACCGCAGGACGTCCTCGCTGCGCTCCGCGCCGCAGGGATCGCACCAGGCGCCGAGCACGAAGGTCCAGCCGTCGAGTTCGGGAGTGACGAAGACACGGGCGAACGCTTCGCCGCCGTCCCCGGCGTCGTGTCCGTCGCTGTCGACGATGTCGTTGCCGAGCGCGAACGTGACGGGTCTGGGACCGGTGAGCCCCAGCGTCTCCATGATCCCGGCCCGGTCCCCGCCAGGCACCGCGATCCAGTGGTTCCAGCAGGCCCACAGCGCCACGGGCCGCTCGTCCGGGACCTTGACGCGGATGAGCCGCTCGACGGCCGCCAGGTCCTCGGCGGGCAGTGCGGCCTCACCGCCGATTCCGGCGAGCACGGACAGCGCCCGCGCCCTGGCCCTGCCCGGACCTTCGCGGCGGATCTTCCGCAGGCTCGGCACCAGGCCGTCCGCGAGGTCCGGTCCCCGGTACAGCAGGGTGTCGCGCGCCGTCCCGGCGACCTCCGGGTCCGCGTCGCCCAGCAGCGGCAGCAGCGCGTGCAGCGCGGACGGGCCGGGTTCGTCGCAGTGCCGGATCCCCCGGACCGCCCATCGGCGCACGTGCGGTGCGGGATGCGACAGCGTGGCGGTGTAGCGCTCCAGGGCCTCCTCTCCGAGACGCATGAAGGCTGCGCCGACCCGCTCGCGCGCCTCGTCGGTGGGCGCGTCGAGGAGGGCCCGGAGCAGGGGGTCGAAGGCCGCGGCCCCGATCCGCCGGAGCGCCGGGGCGACATGCCACCGGTCGACCGGTGAGGTGTCGTCGGCCGGCTCCCGCACGATGGCCTCCGCCGCGACTCCACCGCCGCCGGCCAGTGCTTCCTCCGCCGCCGCGCGCCGGTCCGCGAGACTGAGGTCCCGCACCGATTCCGCCCGCATGAGTCCCCCCGAGTACCTCGTCCGTCCGCGTCGTTCCCGTCCGTGCGGACGGTCCGCCGCCGCTGCCGACATGATCGCGCGGACCTCTGACAACGGGCCCGGAGCGTGGCGGGCCGGGAGATCCGCGGGGAGCGGCGGCGGGTCAGGCGCTTCCGGGTCCGGCGCCCTCGAAGACGCAGTCCCCGCACAGGCCGCCGCCCGGCGTGCGGTAGTACAGACAGCAACTGCGGCGCCGGAAGCCCGTGTCGTGCGGGGCGCCGGTGTTCCGGAGGTCCGGATGGTCGAAGAGTTCGGCGGCCAGTGCGCGGGCCCGCGCCGCCGCGTCGGGACGGTGGTGGGCGCGCGCCCTGACCAGGAGCTGGCGCAGGGCTCCGGCCAGCGCGGATCCCGCGTTGCCCCACAGCAGCCGGTCGGACAGCGGACCGTCCCGGTGGATCGCCTCGGCCAGGGGTACGAGGTGGCCGTACTGGACGACTTCACGGATCCGGCGGGCGGTGCCGGGCAGCGACCCGGTGCCGTCCAGCCACAGGTCGTCGGGGGCCGGGTGCCGGGGATCCCAGTGGAGGTCGCCGGGCCCAAGGGCGGGGAAGCGGCCGGTCATTGCCGCCGGTCCGAGTGCGACCGACCAGAGGCGGGAGGCCAGTCCCAGGTGCGCGACCGAGGCGGCGACCCTGCGCTCGGAGGTGCCCAGCCGGGCGGCGACCGTGTCGATCCGGTCCGTGAGCGTGGCCTGCTCCCCCGCGTACAACCGCGCCAGCGGACGGTGCGCCCCCTGCGGCGGCGCGGTGCTCCGCAGCGCGAAGAATCCGCCCGTCGAGGCCGCTGCGGACCCGTCCATCGCACGTGCTCCTTCCCGGCGTTCCGGCCACCGGTCCCGACTGTGCGGCCGCCCCGGCAGCCGCGGCCCGGCGCTCACCGTAACCCCGTGGGGGCACGGCTCCTGAGCCGTGCGGGCGAGAACTACCCTCCGGAGGAGGACACTGGGACCACGGTCGTACTCCTGAAGCAGTACGCCGAATCGCCGTCTCAAGGACGACGACGCAGCCGCGTCGAAGAGACATCGTGGTGTACATGAGTTCCCTTGCGCTGTCCGTGCTGCTGTCACTGGTCTCCGCGGTCGCGTACGCGGCCGGGGCGATCGTCCAGGAGCGCGTGGCGACGACCGGCGGGGGGCACTCGCCCGCACCGCTGCGCAACCGGGTCTGGTGGGCCGCCGTGGCGCTGAACGGCGTGGGCGCGGTGCTCCATGTCGTGGCGCTGGCCTACGGCCCGCTGAGCCTCGTCCAGCCGCTCGGTGCGCTGACCATCGTCTTCGCCCTGCCGATGGCGGCGCTCTTCGTACGCCGCCGGGCGGGGGCCACCGCGTGGCGGGGCGCGATCATGGCGGCCGTCGGTCTGGCGGGCCTGCTCACGCTGACGGGGCACGCCGAGTCGCACGCCCTGAACGGCCGGGACCAGCTGATCGTCGCCGGTGCGACGCTCGGTGCGGTCGCGCTGCTCCTGCTGATCTCCACGGGTGTGCGCCGGCCGGTGGTGCGGAGCGTGGTGCTGGCCGGGGCGGCGGGCATCGCGTTCGGCATCGCCTCGGTGTTCACGAAGACCGTGGCGGTGGGGCTGACCTCCGGTGCGATGGGGGCCGGGCTGCCGGCGCTGCTGGCGATCGCCGGTTTCGCCGCCACCGGGCTGCTGGTCTCCCAGGCCGCGTACCGCGGCGCCGGGCTGACCGCGCCACTGGCGACGGTGACCGTGGTGAACCCGGTGATAGCGGCGGTCGTGGGCCTCACGATGTTCGGCGAGCAGTTCCGGCACGGCACGGTCGGGACCGTGCTCGCGCCGGCCTGTGCGGTGATCGCCGCGGGCGGTCTCATCCTGCTCACGACGGAGCGGCTGGGCCCGGAGCACCGGGCCGCTCGGGCGGCCGCGGGCGGGCTCCCGGACGCCGGGGCGGACGGGGAGCCGGAGGGCGTGGTACGTGACGCCGCGGAGCGTGAGGACGTGGCCGCCCCGGAAACGGCTCCCGGACCCTCCGTGCCCGGCGGGACCGTCGGGGCGGTCCGCGGCGCATCCTCCGCGGCGCGTCGTCCCATGCCGGTGCCGATGCCGCTGGAGTGCCTGGGCCGGGTGGTCCTCGGGCCGGGGATGTCGCGCCACCCCGGTCCCGCGGGGCCGGCCGATCCCGACGACGCGGCCGACCCCCAGGGCGCCGTTCAGACTCTGACGCCGCCCGCCCTGAGGTAGGCCAGCGGGTCGATGTCCGATCCGTAGCCGGGGCCGGTGCGGATCTCGAAGTGCAGGTGCGGTCCCGTGACGTTCCCGGTGGAGCCCGAGCGCGCGATCCGCTGGCCCGCCGAGACATGGCGGCCCTCACGCACGTGCAGCGCGGACAGGTGCGCGTACTGGCTGTACTTGCCGTCGCCGTGCCGGATGACGACCTGGTAGCCGTACGCGCCGCCCCAGCCGGCCGAGACGACCGTGCCGGAGGCCACCGCCCTGATCGACGTACCGGTCGGGACCGGGAAGTCGACCCCGGTGTGGTAGCCGCTGGCCCAGGAGCCGGACTGGTGGTACGGGGTGCCGATGCCGGCCGCGACGGGTGCCACGAGACCGGCGTGCTGCTCCGGGCGCGGCTTCGGCCGGTGGCTCTCGGTCTTCTTCGGCTGCGGCTTCGGCTTCGCGGTGTCGTGGTGGGGCTTCGGCTTCGCGGTGCTCGGGTGCGGCTTCGCGGTGTCGTGGCGGGGCTTCGTCGCGGCGGCCTGTCGCTCCGGTTCGGCGGCCCGCTGGTGCGGCTTCGCCTTCGGGCGCTCCGGTGCGGCCGGGCGCTGCGGCGCGGTGGACTTCCGGGGCTTCGGCGCGGCCTTCGGCTTCGCCTGCGCGGGTGTGCCCGTCCTCTCGGACCGGGCCGTGTCCAGACTCAGGCGCTGCCCGGGCAGGATGAGGTCCGGGTCGTCCCCGACGACCTCGCGGTTCTGCGCGTAGAGGTGCTGCCAGCCGCCCCGGACGCGCTCGCTCGCCGCGATCGCGGAGAGCGAGTCGCCGCGTGTCACGGTGTACGACTCGCGCTTGCCGGGCACGGTGGTCGGCGTGGCGGGGGCGGAGGTCCGCTTCGTCGTGGGCCTGCCGGAGACGGTCCTGTCCGGGGAGGTTCTGTCCGGGGAGGTTTTGGCCGGGGCCTTCACGTGGCCGGTGCGCTGCGACTGCGGCGTGATGTCGGCGGCGTCCCCGCGGCTGCTCAGCCCCGCCTTGGTCGAGCAGCCGGGCCAGGCACCGGGGCCCTGTGCATCGAGCACCTTCTCGGCGATGGAGATCTGCTCGCCCCTGGTGGCCAGATCGGCGCGCGGGGCGTAGACCGTGCCTCCGTACGCCGCCCAGGTCGAGCGGGTGAACTGCAGTCCGCCGAAGAAGCCGTTCCCGCTGTTGATGTGCCAGTTGCCGGTCGACTCGCAGGCGGCGACCTTCTCCCACACATCCGGGGTCGCGGCGCCGGCCGAGGCCGCCGCGATGAGCGGGAGTGCGAGGCCCGCACCGCCCGCGGTGACCGTGAGCGAGGCACGGTTGATCCGGCTGGGCTGATATCTGCGGTGCCGTCCGTTCGCGGCCATGACTTGGCTCCCCCACTGGCATTGGGACACGTCGCAAGCGCCCAACTTATGTGCAGGCAAAGGGCGGTGACAAGAGAGCGGCCGGAATGCCGGTAACGGCCGGCCCGGCGGTCACCGCCCTCCGCCGGGCGGTCACCGTACGGGCGTGCCCGCCCGGGCGGCGGCGCGCTGCCGGGCCGCGTCCACGAGGGCGGTCATGACCCGGGTGTCGTGGCCCATCTCGGGATGCCACTGGACCCCCAGCACCAGGCTGTCGTGGCCGGTGAGTTCCACGGCCTCCACCGTGCCGTCGGGGGCATGGGCGCTCGCCGTGAGGCCGGATCCCAGACGGTCCACGGCCTGGTGGTGGTAGGTGGGCACCCCGTCCGGTTCCGCGACGGCCGCCGCGTACGCCGTGCCGGCAACGGGAATGACGGGGTGTTCGCCGAAGACGCCGGGGCCGCCGGTGTGTCCGTCCAGGTGCTGGTGCAGGGTGCCGCCGAGCGCGACGTTGAGCAGTTGCATGCCCCGGCAGATGCCCAGCAGCGGGACGTGCTGGGCGATCGCCGCCTCGATCAGGGCGGTCTCCCACGCGTCGCGCTCGCGTGCGGGCGGGCCGGTGCGGGGGTCGGCCACCTCGCCGTAGCGGACCGGTTCGACATCGGCGCCGCCCGCGACGACCACACCGTCCAGTGCCGCCACGGCCTCCCGGGCCGCGTCGGCGGTGTCGTCGGGCGGCAGCAGCACCGCCAGGCCGCCGGCCGCCCGCACCAGGCGCGGGTAGACGGCGGGCAGCAGGACGGCCGTTGTGTCCCAGACACCCCACCGGGCCGGTTCCTGGTAGGTGCTGATGCCGATGACGGGCCGGTTCACGGGCCCCTCCTCTGGTTCGTTCGCTGTTCGGTCGTGGTGCCGCCGCTGCCGCGTACGGGCGCGGCGAACGGCGGTGCGGGCGTGGGCGACGCCCTTGTCCCGTGGTCCCCTTCAGTCCCGCGACAGTTCGGCCTCGGCCGCCGCGAGGGCGGCGAATTCCTCCTCCGGGGCGCTCGCGACGAGGCGGTGACGGCTGTAGAGGGCGAAGTAGGCCAGTGCCACCACGTACACGCCGAGCGCGATGAACGCGGCGTCCCGGTCCACCAGGAAGGTCGCCACCAGGGCCGAGCATGCCAGTACGAGCGCCACGGACGAGGTGAGCGCGCCGCCGGGCGTGCGATAGGGCCGCTCCAGGTGCGGTTCGCGCCGGCGCAGCACGATGTGGGAGAGCGCCATCAGGGCGTAGCTGATGGTGGCGCCGAAGACGGCGACGTTCAGCATCCGGCCGCCGTTGCCGATCCAGGCGGCGAGTGTGAAGCCGATCGCGCCGGGGACCAGCAGGCCGAGGTAGGGGGACTTGCGGCGGTTGGTCAGGGATAGGAAACGGGGCAGATAGCCGGCCCGGGAGAGCGCGAAGAGCTGGCGGGAGCCGGCGAAGATCAGCGAGAAGAAGGAGGCCACCAGGCCCGCCAGGCCCGCGTAGTTGACGAAGCGGCTCAGGGCGGTGGGACCGCCGTCGCCCTCCAGTGCGACGACCAGGGGGTTGCCCGCCTCCTGGATGGCCCTCGCGCCCTGTGCGCCGGTGGCGGAGAGGAAGGTGAGAGCCGCCAGCCCGACCAGCACGGTGAGCGAGATGGCCAGCGCCCTCGGCATCGACCTGACGGGGTCCTTGGCCTCCTCGGCGGCGAGCGGCACGCCCTCGACGCCCAGGAAGAACCACATGCCGAAGGGGAAGGCGGCCCAGATGCCGAGAAGGCCGAAGGGCAGCCAGGAGGAGGAGCCGAGTGCGCCGGTGTCGACCGGGATGTCGTTGAGGCGGCCGGCGTCGAATTCGGTGAAGGCGCCGATCGCGAAGATGAGCAGGGCGGCCACGGCGACGGCGGTCACGACCAGGCTGAACCGCAGCGCCTCGCCGACCCCCCAGAGGTGGATCCCGATGAAGACGGCGAAGCAGGCGAGATGGACAGGCCGGCCGGAGGTGAGCCCGAAGAGGCCGAGGGACTCGACGTAGTCGCCGATGAACAGCGAGATGGCGGCGGGGGCGAGGATGTACTCGATGAGGATGGCCGTGCCGGTCAGGAAGCCGCCCCAGGTGCCCAGGGCGCGGCGCGCGAAGCCGTAACCGCCGCCCGCGGTGGGCAGGATGGCGGAGAGTTCGGCCAGGGCGAAGACCAGGCACGCGTACATCAGGCCCATCAGCACGGTGGCCGCGGCGAGCCCGCCGAAGCCGCCCTTGGACAGGCCGATGTTCCAGCCGGAGTAGTCGCCGGAGACGACATAGGCGACGCCGAGTCCGGTCAGCAGGAGCCAGCCCGCGCTGCCCCGGCGCAGCGTACGGCGGTGCAGGTACTCGTCCTTGCCGGTCACCCCGCCGGCCGTGCCGCCGGGTGGGCTGGTGGGTGTGTCGGTTCCCTGGGCCATGGGGCGCTCCAGATGTGTGTCGACGGCGCTGCGTCGAGGCGTGGCAGACGAAACGGGCGCATCAAAGGTTCGTCGCCACACCTTTGTGGAACGTCAGGCGAAACACAAGGGGCGCGCGTCAAACAGTGGTTACCGATGTGCGCCCAGCTCGTTCGGGTGCGCCGGGCACCTCCGGAGGTGATTCACCGCCGTCGGCCGGGCCCTCTTCCCAAGCAATGGTTCCCTGTCATACCTTACGAATCTCGGTGCACCCAAGGAGGAATCCCGTGGCAGACCGCACACCCCCGCTCGCCGTCGAGGAGCTGCGCTCGCTCGTGGCGAGCGGGGCCATCGACACCGTCGTCCTGGCCTTTCCCGACATGCAGGGCCGGCTCCAGGGCAAGCGGTTCGCCGCCGGGTTCTTCCTCGACGAGGTTCTGGAGCACGGTACCGAGGGCTGCAACTATCTGCTGGCCGTCGACACCGACATGAACACCGTCGGCGGCTACGCGATGTCCTCCTGGGAGCGCGGCTACGGCGACTTCGCGATGGTCCCGGACCTAGACACCCTGCGGCTGCTGCCCTGGCACGAGGGCACCGCGCTGCTCGTCGCCGACCTCGCCTGGAACGACGGCGGCCCGGTCGTCGCCGCACCGCGCCAGGTACTCCGCCGCCAGCTGGACCGGCTGGCCGGCCTCGGCTACCGGGCCCAGGTGGGTACGGAGCTGGAGTTCATCGTCTTCAAGGACACCTATGAGCAGGCCTGGGACCGCGGCTACCGCGGGCTGACCCCGGCCAATCAGTACAACATCGACTACTCCATCCTCGGCACCGGCCGCGTCGAGCCCCTGCTGCGCCGCATCCGCAACGAGATGCAGGCGGCCGGGCTGACCGTCGAGTCGGCCAAGGGCGAGTGCAACCTCGGCCAGCACGAGATCGCCTTCCGCTACGACGAGGCACTGGTCACCTGCGACCAGCACGCCGTCTACAAGACCGGTGCCAAGGAGATCGCCGCGCAGGAGGGCGTCTCGCTCACCTTCATGGCCAAGTACGACGAGCGCGAGGGCAACTCCTGTCACATCCACCTCTCGCTCACCGACGACAACGGTGACAACGCGATGTCGGGTGACGGCCCGGACGGCATGTCGGACCTGATGCGGCACTTCCTCGCCGGACAGCTCGCCGCCCTGCGCGACTTCTCCCTGCTGTACGCGCCGAACATCAACTCCTACAAGCGGTTCCAGCCCGGCTCCTTCGCGCCGACCGCCGTCGCCTGGGGCCACGACAACCGCACCTGCTCCCTGCGGGTGGTCGGCCACGGCCGCTCCCGCCGCTTCGAGAACCGGCTGCCCGGCGGCGACGTCAATCCGTATCTGGCCACCGCCGGACTGGTCGCCGCCGGACTGTACGGCGTGGAGCACGAGCTGGCGCTGCCGGAGGTCTGCACGGGCAACGCCTACACCGCCGAGTACGAGCAGGTGCCGACCACCCTGCGCGAGGCCGCCGACCTGTGGGAGGCCAGTCCCATCGCCAAGGAGGCGTTCGGCGAGGAGGTCGTCGCGCACTACCTGAACATGGCGCGTGTCGAACTCGCCGCCTACGACGCCGCCGTGACCGACTGGGAGCTGCGCCGCTCCTTCGAGCGCCTGTGACCGCCGTCCCGTCCCGCACGTCCCCCGCACTCCCTTCGCGCCCCTCACGCCCCTCACGTCCCTCACTCCCGATCGAGGCCCGTACGTGTCCAACCACTGCGCACCGCACAGCCTGAACGTCCTGAACCCGGCCACCGCCGAGGTCGTCGCCACCGTCCCGACCACCGACGCCGCCGCTGTCGGCGCGGCGGTCGCCCGCGCCGCCACCGCCCAGCGCGTCTGGGCCGCGGCGGCGCCGGCCGACCGCGCCCGGCTGCTCCGCCGGTTCGCCGCCACCGTCGACGAACACATCGAGGAACTGGCCCTGCTGGAGGTCCGCGAGGCCGGTCACACCATCGGCAACGCCCGCTGGGAAGCGGGCAATGTGCGCGACCTCCTCGACTACTGCGCCGGTGGGGTCGAACGCCTGCTGGGCCGGCAGATCCCGGTCGCCGGCGGCATCGACTTCACCCTGCTGGAACCGCTCGGCGTCGTCGGGGTCATCGCACCGTGGAACTTCCCGATGCCGATCGCCGCCTGGGGCGCGGCCCCGGCGCTCGCCGCCGGCAACGCCGTACTGCTCAAGCCCGCCGAGACCACCCCGCTGACCGCACTGCGCCTGGCGGAGCTGGCCCTGGAGGCCGGGCTGCCCGGCGGACTGTTCCAGGTGCTGCCGGGCGAGGGTGCGGTGACAGGCGCCGCCCTGGTGGACCACCCCGGCGTGGCCAAGATCGTCTTCACCGGCTCCACCCGGACCGGCAAGCACATCATGACCCGCTGCGCCGAACGCGTGAAGCGACTCACCCTGGAACTGGGCGGCAAGAGCCCCAACGTCGTCTTCGCGGACGCCGATCTGGAGGCCGCGGCGGCCGGGACACCGATGTCCTTCCTGGACAACGCCGGCCAGGACTGCTGCGCCCGGACCCGCATCCTGGTCGAGCGCCCGGTCTACGACCGCTTCCTCGATCTGCTGGCACCGGCCGTCGCCGCCGTGGTGGTCGGCGACCCGTCGGACGAGAAGACCCAGATGGGTCCGCTGATCTCGGCCGCCCAGCGGGAACGCGTGAGCGGGTTCGTGGCGGCCCTGCCCGACGGCGTACGGACGATCCTCGGCCCGGCGCCCGACGGCCCCGGGTTCTGGTATCCGCCGACCGTGCTCGCCGGGGTGTCGCCCGATGCCCCGGTGGCCGTCGACGAGGTCTTCGGGCCGGTCGCCGTGGTGCTGCCGTTCGACGACGAGGCGGACGCCGTACGACTGGCGAACGCCACGGAATACGGTCTGGCCGGATCGATCTGGACGCGTGACGTGGCCCGCGCGCTGCGGGTCGGCCAGGGGCTGCGGGCCGGGAACCTCTCGGTCAACTCCCACTCCAGCGTCCGCTACGCCACTCCCTTCGGCGGCTACAAACAGTCCGGACTGGGGCGCGAGCTCGGCCCCGACGCACTCGCCGCCTTCACCGAAACCAAGAACGTCTTCATCAGCACGGAGGCCTGAGCACCATGACCGACACCACCGCTGTCTGCCGCCGCCTGGTCGGCCGCACCGCCGTAGTCACCGGAGCCGGGAGCGGCATCGGGCTGGCCACCGTCCGGCGCCTGGCCGCCGAGGGCGCGCACGTCGTCTGCGCCGATGTGGACGAGGCGAGCGGCAAGGCCGCCGCCGAGGAGGTCGACGGACTCTTCGTACGTACCGACGTCACCGACGCCGAGCAGGTCGAGGCGTTGTTCAAGGCCGCGTTCGACACGTACGGCTCTGTCGACATCGCGTTCAACAACGCGGGGATCTCGCCGCCCGAGGACGACTCCATCCTGGAGACCGGTCTCGAAGCCTGGCGCCGGGTGCAGGAGGTCAACCTCACCTCCGTCTACCTCTGCTGCAAGGCGGCCATCCCGTACATGCGCCGCCAGGGCAGGGGCTCCATCATCAACACGGCCTCCTTCGTGGCCCGGATGGGCGCCGCCACCTCGCAGATCTCCTACACCGCATCCAAGGGCGGCGTGCTGGCCATGTCGCGCGAGCTCGGTGTGCAGTTCGCACGGGAGGGCATCCGGGTCAACGCGCTGTGCCCCGGGCCGGTCAACACCCCGCTGCTCCAGGAGCTGTTCGCCAAGGACCCGGAGCGGGCCGCGCGCAGGCTGGTGCACATCCCGCTCGGCCGGTTCGCGGAGCCCACCGAGATGGCCGCCGCCGTGGCCTTCCTGGCCAGCGACGACTCCTCGTTCGTCAACGCCACGGACTTCCTGGTCGACGGCGGGATCTCCGGCGCCTACGTCACCCCTCTCTAGCCGGCATACGGCCGGGGCCCATGGCCGCCCCGGCCGCGCCTGTCCGCAGCTGTCCCTCTCCACGGGCTGGTACGGGGCCAACCAGGCTCGTATCCAGCGTCTCCTCGACCGCTACGGAAGCTGCTCGCCGCACCACCGAACCGGCCGGGCCGCTCCGGTGGCGGTCTTCGACTGGGACAACACCGTCATCAAGAACGACGTCGGCGACGCCACCATGTTCTGGCTGCTGCGCAACTCCCGGATCCGGCAGCCCGAGCACGGAGACTGGCGCACCACCAGCCGTTACCTCACCGACGCGGCGGCCGAGTCGCTGCGCGCCGCCTGCCCGGACGGCACCGGCCGCGACCGCACCCTGCCGACCTCGACCGACACCGGCTGCGCCGACGAGATCCTGTCCGTCTACAGCGAGGCCACCACCACCTCGGGACAGGACGCCTTCGCCGGCTACGACCGCCGCACGATGGAACCCTCGTACGCCTGGCTGGCGCAGCTCACCCACGGCTGGACGGCGGCGCAGGTGCGCTCCTTCGCCGCCGCGGCCCGCGCCGAGAACCTGGCCGCCCCCGTGGGCGCCACCCAGCGGGTCGGCAGCACCACCGACGCCACCGGCTACGTCCGCTACTACGACCAGCAGCGCGACCTGATCCGCACGCTGCGCCGGGCCGGATTCGACGTGTGGATCGTCTCCGCGTCGCCGCAGCCCGTGGTCGACGTCTGGGCCGGGGGCGTCGATGTCGCCCCCGGGAACGTGATCGGCATCAGGTCCACCACCGAGCGGGGCCGCTACACCTCGCACCTGAGCGCCTGCGGCAGCGCGCGTCCGGGCGAGGACTCGCAGATCACCTACATCGACGGCAAGCGCTGCTGGATCAACAAGGAGATCTTCGGTGTGCGCGGTGCGGCCGCCTCCCGGGTGCAGGCCCCGGCGAGGCGCCCGGTGTTCGCCGCCGGGGACTCCGACACGGACGTGTCGATGCTCCGTGACGCGACCGGGCTGCGACTGGCCCTGAACCGCAACAAGGCCGAGCTGATGTGCCGTTCCTACGACGACGCGGACGGCAAGTGGCTGGTCAACCCCATGTTCATCGCGCCGAAGGGCCGGCTGAACGGCACCTATCCGTGTGCCACCACCGGCTACACCGCGTCGGACGGAACCCCGGGCCCGGTGCTCCGTGGCGACGGCAGTGTGATCCCCGATCAGCACGACACCGTCTTCGCGGGCTGACGTCCGGGTACGCGTGGTGGCCGAGGGGGCCGGATCCGCCCCTCGGCCGGCGGCCACCACGCGCCCCGCGGCTCAGCCGCTGACGCTCGCCGCGCCCGTCTCGATGTGTCCGGTGTACCGCCGCGACCAGGAGGCGTCACCGCTGATCTTCACCGTGAAGTCGTACCAGCCCCTGGTCAGCGCCACCGCGTTGAAGTAGTCCTCCTTGCTGCCGCCGGCCGGGACGGTGTACGTCCAGGGGCCGTCGCTCCGGTACTGGCCGGAGGTCACGGTGAACGTGACGGCACTCGCCGAGGTGTTGGTGAAGGTGAACCAGAGGGCGGGCCTGCTGGTGTCCGGTGCCTCTGCGTAACGGGCGGCCACCTCGCAGGATCTGCCCGCCGCCGTCGCGTCGCCGGTGAACCGGCGCAGGAACCTGTTGGGTCCGGCCATGGTGAAGTCGTACTTGCCGTCGCCGTTGGCCGTGCCGATGTTGAAGAAGTCCGTGGCGGTGCCGCCCGCGTCCACGGTGTACTGCCACGGCACCGTCGAACGGTGGGCGTTGGGGTGCACCGAGAAGTGTGCGGCCCGGGTCGCCGGTGCGCCCTTGTTGGTCATGGTCAGCCAGAGCTTGACGACTCCCGCGGCACCGAACTCCAGCCGGTCCAGATCACCGCCGGGCTGGTAGGGCAGCGCACGGGCGGGCCGGGTGCCGGGCTCCTGCACGGGCTGTGCGTTGTTCTGCGGAACGGGGTTGGGCAGGGGGCCGCAGGTGTTCATCCCGATCACCGGGGTGGCCGGCAGGCCGGACGGCACTCCGTTCACCGGATGGGCGAAGTCGAAGGCGCCGGTGAGGTCCCCGCAGACCCTGCGCCGCCAGGCACTGATACCGGCACAGGCCGCCGGCTTCCCGAGAGCCGTGGTCCAGGTCTCCAGGAAGCGCAGCACGGAGGTGTGGTCGAAGACCTCCGAGGAGACCCAGCCACCGCGGGTCCAGGGCGACATGACGATCATCGGGACGCGGAAGCCGAGGCCGATGGGCACTCCGCCGAGGAATTCCCCCTCGGTTCCGGCGGGCGGCGACGGGGGCGGTACGTGGTCGAAGAAACCGTCGTTCTCGTCGTAGTTCAGGAAGAGCACCGTGGAGTCGAAGACGTCCTGATCGGCGGCGAGCGCCCGGTACACGAGGTCGACGAAGTGTGCTCCGTCGCCGGGCGGGGCGTACGGGTGCTCGGAGAAGGCCTGGTTGGCGACGACCCACGACACCTGCGGCAACGTACCGGCCACCACATCGGCCTTGATGGCGGCGGCGATGTCGTCGGGGGTGGAGCCGGTCACCTTCCGCACCGACGCCATCCCGAGGTCGTGCAACGGGTCGCCGGCCGGCGCGTCCGTGAACTTCCGGAAATAGGCGAGGCCGTTGTCGCCATAGTTGTCGTCGGCGTTCTGGTAGACGCGCCAGGACACACCGGCCCGTTGCAGCGCCTCGGCGTACGTCTCCCAGGTGAGTCCGGACTCGTCACCGCCGTCCTTGCTGGACGCGTCCACCTTGCCGCTCCACAGGAAGGTGCGGTTCGGGCCGGTGGCACTGAGCGCCGAGCTGAAGTAGGCGTCGCACACCGTGTAGTTGTCGGCGAGCGCGTAGTGGAAGGGGATGTCCGAGCGCTCCAGATGGCCGAGCGAGCGGACGTTCCCCACACCCGTCACCCAGTTGTCCATCCGGCCCTTGTTCCAGGCCGCGTGCTGGGACGTCCAGCTGTGCGGCAGATCGCCGTTGCACTGGGCGATCGTCTCGGGATCGGCGCCGCCCGCGGCCGGAGTGGCGCTGAGCTTCCAGGGATACTGCCGCCCCGTGCCGTTGGGCTGGTCGAAGACGCTGCGACCGCCGCCGATGGTGATCCCGGAGCGGTCCGAGAAGCCGCGTACGCCCTTGAGCGTGCCGAAGTAGTGGTCGAAGCTGCGGTTCTCCTGCATCAGCACCACGACGTGCCGGACGTCCTTGATGGTGCCGGTCGCCGCGGTCGCGGTCGCGGTGCCCGTCCGGACCGCGGCGCCCGCGGTCACCGGGGGCATGGCGGCTCCCGCCGCCACGCCCGCGCCGAGCGCCACAAATCCCCTGCGGGTGATCGGTGTCATCTGCCTGCCTTCGCCGGATTCGGATGCGTCGTCGGGACGCCGAAGCCAGGGTGGCGCCCCAGATGGTCCGGCACCAGACCTTTGACAGGAGACCTACCTGAACCATTGCCAACTCATCCGCCAAAAGGGCGAATTCAAAGGTGCGTGACGAGATGTTTGTGGAAACGGATCACGGCCGATGATTGTCGTTCGGAGGCATCCGTGTCCCCTCCGGCGCCGGATCGGACAGCACCTCCCGCAGTCGCGCGGCGAACGCCTCGGGGTCCTCGACACAACCGGTGTGCCCGCCGGGGAACTCCACGAGCCCGCCGATCCCCCGGTCCGCCAGCCGGGCACCGGGAATCGCCGTGAGCAGGGTGCGGGAGTCCTCCCCGACACCGATGACCAGCTTCTCCCCGCCACGCCGCAGGGCCGCCAGGTCCGGCACGTACCCGCTGAACGAACACAGCACGTGCTCCAGGAACACCGGGAGGTTGACCCCCGTCCGCCGGAACGCCTCGGCCTCCCGCGCGGAGGTTCCGGGCGCCTCCCGGTGTCCGCCCCCGGCCGGTTCGGGCGCCTCCGGGTCCGTCAGTCCCTCGGTCATGGTGGCCAGCGCCGCGGCCACCCCGCCCCTGCGGAAGGAGTCGCGCACCGCGGCGAAGAGCTTCCGCCCCCGCTCCGGATCGGGCAGCAGTTCCACCGACGGCGGTTCGTGCGCGACCACTCGGCGCAGCCGCTCCGGGTGACGGGAGAGCAGGTCCAGGGCGACGATCGCGCTCGAACTGGAGCCGAACACGGCCACCGGACCGCCGTCCGGTGACAGCAGCTCGATCAGCCGGTGGGCGTCGTCGCTGTGCACCGCCACCCGCTGCTCCTGCGGCGCGCCGTCGAGCAGGCTGCGCGAGTAGCCGCGCGGGTCGAAGGCCGCGACCGTCCAGCTGTCGGCCAGCCGCGCCGCCATCCGGTCGTAGAGCCCCGCGTCGCCGCTGCCGCCCGGCATCAGGAGCAGCAGCGGGCCCCGGCCGCGCACCTCGTAGTACAGCGTCGCGCCGGGCACCTTCAGATGCCCGGTGCGCTCCGGCAGCATGTGGTCAGTCATGTCCGTTCTCCCCCTCGTCGGTGCCTTCACCGGTGGCGGACGGCCAGTGCTCCAGCAGGAAGTGCAGGGCCTCGACGGAGCGTTCCCAGGACTTCTGCACGTCGCGGGGCGCGCCGAAGCCGCCGCTCGCCTCAAGTGCGCAGTATCCGTGGAAGGTGCTGCGCAACAGCCGTACCGCGTCCGTCAGATCGGGCTCGGACAGTCCGTAGGCGCGCAGCATCGCACCCGTGGTCTCGATGGTGCGGTGGTACGCGGCCGACCCGGCGACGATCTCGGGGTCGACCCGCATCTGCGTCGCCTCGTACCGTCCCGGCCGCTCCAGCGCGAAGGCCCGGTAGGCGTCTGCGAACGCGACCAGCGCGTCCTTCCCGGCCCGGCCGGCGACCGCGGTGCCGATCCGGTCGATGAACTCCCCGGCGGCCAGCAGCGCGACCCGGACACGCAGGTCGTGCAGGTTCTTGACGTGGGAGTACAGGCTGGCGTCCTTGACCCCGAAGCCGCGGGCCAGCGCGGAGATGGTGACCTTGTCGAAGCCGATGGAGTCGGCCAGATCGGCCGCCGCCGCCACCACGCGTTCGGTCGTGAGACCCGCGCGAACCATTCGCCACCTCCGTCGAAACCCACCTAGAGGTCCTAGGCGGTTTCCTAATATACACAGGTGACTCCATCCGGGCGATGCCGAACAGGCCGTTGCCGCACCCCGTGCCCATACTGAAGATCCCGGCACTGCCGAAGATCCGGGCATCCCCGAAACAGATTGCAGAGCACACAGATGAGCGGCACTGCACAGATCGGCGTCACAGGTCTCGCGGTCATGGGCCGCAACCTCGCACGCAACTTCGCCCGCAACGGATTCACGGTCGCGGTGCACAACCGGACGGCCGCGAAGACGGACGCGCTGATCGAGGAGTTCGGCGACGAGGGCTCCTTCGTACCCGCGCACACCCCGCAGGAGTTCGTCGCGGCGCTGGAGCGTCCGCGCAGGCTCGTCATCATGGTCAAGGCGGGCGACCCGACCGATGCGGTGATCCAGGAGTTCGCCCCGCTCCTGGAAGAGGGCGATGTCGTCATCGACGGCGGCAACGCCCACTTCGAGGACACCCGCCGACGGGAGAGGCAACTGCGAGAGCAGGGCATCCACTTCGTCGGCACCGGCATCTCGGGCGGCGAAGAGGGCGCGCTCGACGGACCGAGCATCATGCCGGGCGGCAGCAAGGAGTCCTACGACTCGCTCGGACCGATGCTGGAGAAGATCTCCGCGAAGGCCAAGGACGGCGCCCCGTGCGTCACGCACATCGGTCCTGACGGCGCCGGACACTTCGTGAAGATGACGCACAACGGCATCGAGTACGCGGACATGCAGCTCATCGGCGAGGCCTACCAGCTGCTTCGCGACGTGGCCGGATACTCTCCCGCCAAGATCGCGGACATCTTCCGGGTCTGGAACACCGGGCGCCTGGACTCGTACCTCATCGAGATCACAGCAGAAGTGCTCTCCCATGTCGACGCGGCGACCGGAAAGCCCTTCGTGGATGTCGTGCTCGACCAGGCGGAGCAGAAGGGCACCGGCCGTTGGACCGTGCAGGTCGCCCTCGACCTGGGCGTTCCGGTCTCCGGCATCGCCGAGGCCGTCTTCGCCCGCTCCGTCTCCGGCCACGCCGCCCTCCGTGATGCCTCACGCCACCTCGCCGGACCGACCGCCCGCAAGCTCGGTGAGAACGAGGCGGCGGCATTCGCCGACCGGGTCGAGCAGGCACTGTATGCCTCGAAGATCGTCGCCTACACCCAGGGCTTCCACGAGATCGCGGCCGGCAGCGGGCAATACGACTGGGACATCGATCTCGGCAGGGTCGCCTCGATCTGGCGCGGCGGATGCATCATCCGGGCCGCGTTCCTCGACAGGATCACCAGCGCCTACGAGGCCCAGCCCCGGATGGCGAGCCTCCTCTCCGACAAGAGCTTCGCCGAAGAGATCGCCGCCGCACAGGACGACTGGCGCACCGTGATCGCCACCGCCGCCGCCCAGGGCGTCCCCACCCCCGCCTTCGCCGCCGCCCTCGCCTACTACGACTCCCTGCGCGCCGGACGCCTCCCCGCCGCCCTCACGCAGGGCCAGCGCGACTACTTCGGCGCACACACCTACCACCGCGTCGACCGCGACGGCACCTTCCACACCCTCTGGGGCGGTGACAGAACCGAGGTCGAGAGCTGACCGGTGCCCACCGAGCCGCTGACGGGGCGGGCGACCCTCCCGGTCCGGGCGAAACCTGTCCGCAGTGCCGGCCGTCCTCGCGGACGTCGGCGTCCGGAGCCGGCAACCCAAGGGGCATGACCTGCGGAATACGCGGTCTGACAGAATGGCCTGCGAAATCTCGGGCGACGCGCGTCAGGAAACCGGTGTGAATCCGGTACGGTCCCGCCACTGTGACCGGGCTGCACACAGCCCGGAAGCCAGATACTGGCCGCGCCGCCTTCTCGTACAACCAGGGGACGAGGACATCCCCCGGAAAGGCTCGGCCATGCCCCCGATACGCCGTGTACCCCTCGCGCTCATACCCCTGCTCCTGCTGCCGCTCACCGGCTGCGGCACCGGCGGCGAGAGCAGGGCAGAGGCCGCACCGGCCGCCGAAGGTTTCCCCTACACCGTCACCAATTGCGGTACGAAGACGACCTTCGACGCCCCGCCGAAGCGGGTCGTCACCATGAACCAGCACGTCACCGAGATCATGCTGGCCCTCGGGCTCCAGGACCGGCTGGCCGGGACCGCCTACCTGGACGACAGCATCCTGCCGGAGTACCGGTCCGCGTACGACAGGACCAAGGTGCTCGCGAAGGAGTACCCCTCCAAGGAGGTACTGCTCGGCGCCAACCCCGACTTCGTCTACGGCGGGTACGCCAGCGCCTTCGACAAGGCCAAGGGCCAGGACCGGGCGGGGCTCCAGAAGGACGGCATCAACACCCGGCTGAATATCGAGAACTGCACCGAGGGCAAGGTCGGCGTCGATCAGCTCGCCACCGAGATCACCCAGGTGGCCAGGGTCTTCGGCGTTCCGGAGCGCGGCAGGAGCCTGATCGCCGAGGAACGACGGAAGATCACGACGGTCGGAACGGAGCTCAAGGGCTCCGCACATCCCTCGGTGTTCGTGTACGACTCCGGCGACAGCTCCGCGTTCACTGCGGGCGGCAAGGGCGTCGGCAACGAGATCGTCCGGCTCGCCGGGGGCCGGAACGTCTTCGCGGACCTCGACGCCACCTTCGGCGACGTGTCCTGGGAGCAGGTCATCAAGCGCAGGCCCGAAGTGGTCGTGATCTACGACTACGGCGGCACCACGGTCGAGGCCAAGAAGAAGCGGCTGCTGAACGACCCGGCACTCGCGGACGTGCCGGCGATCAAGAACAAGAAGTTCGCGGTACTCCCGCTGTCCTCGGCCGTGCTCGGTGTCCGGGTCGCCGACGCCGTACAGGACCTGGCCGGGCAACTGCACCCCGGCACACTGTGAGCGCGGGGCCCGCCCGCCCCGGCCCCGAGTCCGTCCTGCGCTCGACCCCCGTCGTGATCGGCGCCCTCGTGGTGCTGCTGCTCGCGACGGTGGTGGCCGGTCTGGCGCTCGGCCCGGTACGGATTCCGCCGGGAGAGGTGTTGCGTACGGTCCTGGGCGGTGAACGCTCCGGCGCGTTCCCCACGATCGTGTGGGAGGTACGGCTGCCCAGGGTGCTGCTCGGGGCCGTCGTCGGCGCCGGGCTGGCCCTGTCGGGCGCGGTGCTCCAGGCGCTGGTGCGCAATCCGCTGGCCGATCCGTTCCTGCTGGGCGCCTCGTCCGGGGCGTCGGCGGGCGCCGCCATGGTGATCGTGCTGGGGGTCGGCGCCGGGATGGCCACCGACGTGGCGCTGCCCGTCGCGGCGTTCGCCGGGTCCATGGCCGCACTGGTCGCCGTCTACGCGATGGCCCGGCGCGGCGGCACCATGACGACGGGCCGGCTGATTCTGGCCGGGGTGGCGATCCAGTACGTGCTGTCCGCGTTCACCAGCCTGATCCTGGTGCTGTCCTCGCGGGCCGAGCATGTGCGGGCGATCCTGTTCTGGACCCTGGGCGGCCTGGGCGGCGCCCGCTGGGACCAACTGGCGCTGCCCGCAGTGGTGTTGGCTGTCGGTGCCGTGCTCCTGATCAGCCTGGCCCGTCCGCTGGATCTGCTGCTGACCGGGGAGGAAGGGGCCCGCAGCCTCGGCCTGGACCCCGGACGATTCCGGGGCGGGGTCTTCGTGCTGGTGTCACTGATCATCGGCGTGCTGGTCGCCTACAGCGGGGCGATCGGCTTCGTCGGCCTGATGGTTCCGCACGCCGCCCGGCTGATCGTCGGCGCGTCCCACCGCAGGCTGCTGCCGGTGACGGCGCTGGGCGGGGCGGTCTTCCTGCTGCTGGCCGATCTGCTGGCGCGGACCGTGGCAGCCCCCGAAGAGATTCCCGCCGGGGTGGTCACCGCCCTGGTGGGCGGCCCGTTCTTCCTCTGGCTGCTGCGCCGCTCCAGCCGTACCGAAGGGATCACCGGATGAGCCCGGCACCGCCCCCGACGGCGCTCGCCGCCGACGGGATCAGCTACGAGGTGGCCGGCCGTACCCTGCTCGACGCGGTCACCCTGGACGCCGCCCCCGGCGAGACGGTCGGCCTGGTCGGGCCGAACGGCAGCGGCAAGACCACCTTCCTGCGCTGTGTGTACGGTGCCCTGCGCCCCGCGGCGGGCCGGGTCCTGCTGGACGGAACGGACGCCGCGGCGCTCAGTACGAAGGAACGGGCCCGCCGCGTCGCCGTCGTTCCGCAGGACAGCCCCGGCACCTTCGGCCTGACCGTACGCCAGATCGTGGCGATGGGCCGAAGCCCGCACAAACGGTTCTGGGAGCAGGACGACGCCGAGGACGCCCGCCGCATCGACCGGGCGCTCCAGCGTGTCGGCGCGGCGCCCCTGGCCGGCCGCCGGTTCGAGGAGCTGTCCGGCGGGGAACGGCAACGGGCCCTGATCGCCCGCGCCCTGGTCCAGGAACCGGGGCTGCTGGCGCTCGACGAACCCACCAACCATCTGGACGTCCGCTACCAGCTGGAGATACTCGGCCTGGTGAGGACCCTGGGCACCACCAATCTGCTGGTGCTGCACGACCTCAATCTGGCTGCCTCCTACTGCGACCGGCTGTTCGTCCTCAGCGCCGGACGACTGGTGGCGTCCGGTTCCCCGCACGCGGTACTGACGGAAGAACTGCTGGCCGAGGTCTACGGGATACCGTCCCGGATCGGCGTCCACCCGGTCACCGGCTCCCCCAACGTCGTCTACCTCCCGCTGTCATGAGCGACGACGCCTCCCCCGTCTGGACGCCCTTGCCGCACGGACCACGCTGGCAGGTCACCGAGGGCGAACCGCCCGCGAGCGAGGCAGGGCAGTGGCTGGCAGCCGGCCGACTGGCCGATCCGGCGAGCGAGGAGCTGTCGACGCTGCTGGAGCTCGAACGCACGAGCAGCGGCCACCGCAGCGGCCATGCGACCGCCCTGACCCTGATGGCGGTGTACGCGGGCCGGGTCACTGCCGCCGCCGTGCTCCACTGGGCGCTGCACGACGAGGTCCCGGACATGCGGTCGGACAATGTCCTGGTACGCCCCGCCACGCACGGCATCGGCGGAGTCCGGGTGCGCAGGGCCCGGCTGCTGGTGCCCCGGGCCGGGGAGGACTCCGTACGGCTGCTGCACCGCACCCTGCTCGACGGGCATCTGCTGCCCATCGCCGACGCGTTGCGTCGTCGCACCCGCGCCGGGGCCAGGCAGTTGAGCGGAGGGATCGCCCACGGCTGCGCCACGGCACTGTGCGCGTTGGGCGACCAGGTGGATCTGCTGGCCGCCCGCTGGCGGCAGTTCGCGGACACCGCACCCGGCGGACTCGCGGCACTGGGCGAGGTCGCACGGGTCCGGCGGACACCGGGCGGACCGGAGCGGCTGGTCTATCTGCGCAACACCTGCTGTCTTTACTACACGAGCGCGGAGGAGGTGCGTTGTGCGAGCTGTTGTCTGACAAGCCGCGAGGAGCGGCTGCGCGCGTACGCGAGTCCGAAGTGACGCCGGACACGGGGGGCGACACAACGGAGTGGATACGGGCAACTGACACTCCCTCGCTTCGGACTCAGGGGTGAGGGCCCTCGACGGGCCCTCACCCCTGAGAATCAGGCCCCCGGCGCAGAGCGATGGTGTCGCCCACCTTGATCACCTTCTCGCGGACGGCGACGCCGAAGGCGGAGCCGTCGACGGCGGCCTTCCAGGTGTTGGAGCCGCTGTTGGTCCTGCCGTTGACCGCGGTGATGGTACCGGTGCCCGAGGTGGGGGTCACGCTCGTGACGCAGCCCGCCGGAGAGGCTCCGCTGGTCGCGGCGGCCAGTACCTCCCCGAGGGTCGTGGTCGTCCCGGTCGGGGTGAAGTGCACCGAGCACACCTTCAGGTTGCCGGTGCCGTCGTCGACGGTCAGCGCGAGCTCGGTGGAGGTGCCCGCGGTGAAGGCGGGCTGGGCGACCCACTGCGGAGCGCCCGGGGTGACCGGGACCGGCGGGGCGGCCGTGAAGCCACCGCCGGCGACCGCGCGAAGTGCGTCGATCGAGGAGTAGGGCGACGGTGCGGTGTCGGACGGCTTGTACTTGAAGCCGCCCGCCGGGTCGAACTGGTTCGCGATCAGGAAGTCGATCGGTGTCTTGCCGTTGACGGTGACGAAGTCGCCGGTCTGGGGGTTGATTCCACAGGCGTTCAGCCCCGCCACGCCCCAGCCGTTGGAACTGGTGTTGACCCCGTAGAGGGAGTTGAACGCACCGGTGGTGCCGACCAGTTTGCCCTTGAGGAAGTTCTTGGCCCGGACGACGTCCGCGTCGGTACCGGGAACGCCCGAGACACAGAGGGCGGCCATCGCGGCGCCGGTCATGTCGACGTCGCTCGCGGAGTCGAGAGCCGTGGAGTCGCCTTCGGCCCTGCTGTAGGTCCAGCCGCCGTCGACGTGCTGGTTGGCCCGGATACGGGTGACCACCGAGTCGGTCAGCGACTGCGGGACGCGGGCGCCGTCGGCCCGGGTCCTGGCGCCGCCGAGGGCGAGAGCCGCGAAGACGGTGCCGTTGAAGTTTCCGGACGGGCCGAAGTAGCCGGGCTCGGCGGTCTGCCAGTACGAGTAGATGTCGGCGACGAGGTTGCGGGACGCGGAGACGCGGGCCGGGTCGATGCCGGCGGCGTACGCGTTCAGCGTGCCCCGCTCGTAGTCGGTGACCACGGGGGCGGCGGAGGGCCAGCCGGACGTGGACAGCAGGTTGCGGTAGACGGTGCGGGCGTTCTTCGTGGTGTCACCGCCCGGAGCGACATCGACGACGGCGGTTCCGGACGCCGCGAGGGCGCTGAACGCCCACTCGTTGGACAGGCCGGAGCCGGCGTACGAACCGTCCGCCGCCTGGAGCGACCTGAGATAGGAAACACCGTTGGCCCTGGACTTGGCCACCTGCGCGGGACCGGAGGTCGCGAAGGCGGACGGGGCGGTGAGGGCAAGAGCTCCGCACACTGCCGGCAGCACGAGTGCGAGGCGGCGGGACGCACGAAGACGGGGCATGGCCTGCTCCTGGAATCGGCGGACGCCGGCCTCCGGCGCATGCCGGGCTCTCCGTGCAAGGGCACGGCCGGGCATGGTCGGAGCCGCCGTCCGGAACGCGTGGTACGGCTTCGGGTACTGCTCGCCAGAAGGGCATTCGGGCTCGGAAACGGCCCCCGCCGTCCCACACCGCTGCGCGTCAGCTCCGGATTCACACCGGATTCCCCCATCTGGCAGCCCAGGACGCTACCCGAGTGGTCAAGGGTCCGCCAGCCGTTCGGAGGGGACGGTCCCCGGGTGTCCGGTATTCGTCCGGTGAGGCACACACCATCTTGACCGCCCGCCCGGATCCGTGTTGCACTCCGGCTGACAGACGCTCAGCACCAGGGGAAGCCGGTCGAATTCCGGCGCTGACCCGCAACCGTAGGCCCGGTTCGTCCCGGGTGAGCCGGAATGCCTGGAGCAGGGACAGACACACGAGGAACGCCGTCGCGGACTACGGCGTGGTCGTCGCACCCTTCCCCACGGCACGGCAGCCGCGCGGGGGCGCATCGCCACGTACGCAGCCGTCCGGCAGGGACGAGGGGCCGCGTGGGGATCGACCAGCAGTCGAAACGGCGGACGAGCAGGAGACAGCGGCTGCTGTCCCTCTTGACCGCTTCGCTTCTGATGCTCGGTGCGGGAGTGGCGTTCTCCACTGCCTCACCGGCGGGTGCCGCCCCCGTCGAGCAGTGCACCGCCACGACCGGCGCCATCGTCGCAGTGGACTTCGGCCCGTTCGGCGGCCCGGTGGTACGCGGCTGCGACACCACCCCCACGACCGGCTACGAGCTGCTGCACGAGGGCGGGTTCAGCACCACCGGCACCGTCCACGACGGCGACGGATTCATCTGCCGGATAGGCAACGGTTCGTTCGACACCGGCACGGAGTACCCCACTCCGGACAAGGAGGACTGCGTCCTCACCCCGCAGGCCACCGCGTACTGGTCGTACTGGATCGCCTCGCCCGGACAGAAGAACTGGACCTACAGCCCTCTCGGCGCCATGTCCCGCACCCCCGAGGACGGCGACGTGGACGCCTGGGTGTTCGGCGGTACCGACGTCGGCGGCACCACCGGCAAGCCCACCTTCTCTCCCGACGACGTACGGGCCGGGGGCGGTGTTCCCACCACGGACCCGACCGGTCCGACGAACCCGCCGACCGTGCCTCCCGGCTCGGTCGACGTGGCCGCCGCCACCCGCTGGCTCACCGGGAACCTGACGGACGAGGAGCGTGTCGTCGACGCGGGCACCACCACTGCGAACCACCTGCTCACCACCGAGGTCGTCTACGCCCTGGCCGCCGCCGATCCCAGGAGCCCGGCGGCGCGGAGGGCCGCCGCGTTCCTGGCCGCACCCGCGCAGACGGACGCGTACGCGTACCCGGCGGGCAGGGACGGGATTCCCGACGTCTCGGCCGCCGCACGTCTGGCGCTCGTGGCCGAGGCCACCGGCAAGGACCCGCGCGACTTCGGCGGGCACGACCTTCTCGGGGACCTCGTCAAGTACGTCTGCCCGAGAGACATCGGTGACGGCGAGACGATCCCCGGTTGCCTCACCAAGGGCGACTTCCGCACCACCGGGCAGGCCGACGCCCAGGCCATGGCCGTCATCGCCCTGCTGAACGGCGGTGTGGTGCCCCCGGCCGACGCCGTGACCCGGCTGACCGGGCTCCAGTGCGAGGACGGTGGATTCACCGGCATCCTCATCCGGGCCGGTGAGTGGTGCGACAGCGACGCGAGCTCCACCGGACTGATCACCCTGGCCCTCAAGCGGGCCGGCGGCCACGACGCGGTGGTCGGCAAGGCGCGGGCCTATCTCAAGAAGTCCCAGCTCCCGACCGGCGCCTGGCCCTCCGCGTCGTACCTGACGACCGGCAGCACGGGCCCCACCGGCTGGGCGGCACAGGCCCTGCGCGCCCTGGGCGAGACGACCCGGGCCGACGCCGGTGTCTCCTGGCTCTCCAGGCAGCAGCTCCCCGGTGGCGGCTTCGGCTTCGAGCAGGGCGAGACCGAGCCCCGGTTGTTCGCCACCACCCCGGTCGTCGTCGCGGGCGCCAAGAGCGACCTGGTCGCGCTGACCACCGAGAAGACCGACCTGCCGACCATTCCTCCGGCAGGTGGCGGGCCCGACCTGAAGAAGGGCACGGCCTACCTCACCGATCACGAGCGGCTGATGCAGGGCCACTACTACGAGAACGCCGAAGGATCCGGATTCGCCGACTTCGGCATGACCATCGACGGCGCCTACGCACTCGCCGCGACCGGCCACGACAACACCGCTCTGCGCACCATCGTGGACTTCCTCGACAAGGGCGGCAAGGACGGCAAGGGCCGCGACATCCACGACTGGACGCTGATCGGCACCAAGTACGCGGGGGGCGGCTTCATCGGCAAAGCGGCCCTCCTGGCCGAGATCGTGGGCCGCGACCCCCGCGACTTCGGCGGGCAGGACCTGATCGGCGCGCTGGCCGAGGCGGTCTGTCCGGCGAAGACACCGACGCCGCGCCCCTGCGCGGCCAGGGGCAACTACACCTACGCCACGTCCGTCTTCTCCCAGTCCCTCGGCGTCATGGCCCAGGTCCGCGCGGGCGAGACGGCCGCCGCGGCCGAACCGATCGCCTATCTCAAGAGCCTTCAGGAGCCCTCGGGTGCCTGGCCGAGCCTGATCGGTGAGAAGAGCGACGCCGAGGTCGACTCCACCGCGATCGCCGCCATGACCCTGGACCTGCTGCCCGACGCCGCCTCACAGGCGGCCGTGGACAAGGCCCTCGCCTGGCTGGCCGGCCGGCAGCTGGCGGACGGCGGCTTCCCCGGTGCCTCGGGCAACTCCGTGAACTCCGCCGCTCTGGCGGTACAGGGACTGTCCCTCGACGCCACGAAATACGCGGGCGGCATCGCCGAGGCCTGCAAGTTCCTGGCCTCTCAGCAGAACGCCGACGGCGGATTCAATGTCGTCAAGGACGGCCGGTCCGGATCCGACGTCCGCGCCTCGACCCAGGCCGTCGGCGGCGCCACCGGCATCTCCTTCGGCACCCTCACGCGCAGCCTCGACGGCACAGCGCCGGAGCCCACACCCAGCAACTCCGGCCGGCCGTCCGGCTCGCCTCCGGCGCCCGACATCGTGACCCCGGGCGAGGAGACGGGCGGAGCGGGTGCGGACGGCAGCCCGGGTCCGGGCGGCGGCCTGGCCTCCACCGGCACACAGATCGGCGGCCTCGCCGCAGCAGCCGTGGTGCTGGTACTCGGCGGCTGGGGCGCGACCCGCGCCGCCCGGCGCCGCCGCGAATCCACCGGGAGCGGGGCATGAGGCACAGTCGTGTCCTGCGCGCCCCGGCCCGTACCGCAGTCGCCCTGGGGCTGACGGTGGCGGCGTTCACCGCCACCACCGCCCCGGCCGGGGCCGCCCCGCAGCCGATGGGCCGGTGCACCACCTCCTCGGGTGTGGTGCTCGCCGTGGACTTCAGCCATTGGGGCGGGCCCGTCTACCGCTCCTGCGGGTCCACTCCCACCACCGGTTACGAGCTCCTCAACCAGGGCGGCTGGCGGACCACCGGAACGGGCCACGACGGCGCCGCCTTCATCTGCCGCATCGGGTACAGCGGGCATCAGGGCGGCAAGCAGTACCCGACGCCGAATCAGGACGACTGCGTCCTGACGCCGCCCGCCTCCGCCTACTGGTCGTACTGGCACGCCGATCCGGGGCAGAGCACCTGGGAGTACAGCCAACTCGGCGCCATGCTCTACAAGCCGAAGCCCGGCAGCGTGGATCTGTGGATCTTCGGCGGGACGAACATCGAGGGCACCCGGGGCCGTCCCACCATCACGCCCGATCAGCTGCGCGCCAAGAACACGAGGCCCACCGGCGGCGGCAAGCCCGTCCCCGAGGACACCCGCACCGCGGCGCCCCTTCCGCCGAACGCCGACACCGGCCCCGCACCGGAGAACCCGCCCCCGGCGGGCCCGAAGCCACCCGCGACGACGCCACCACCGAGCCCCTCGGCCTCGCGGAGTGCGTCGGCCTCGGCGAGCCCCGCCGGAAGCGCCTCGCCGGCCGCCTCAGCATCGCCGCCGCCCAGCACGCCCGCTTCCGGCCCCGGAGTCGTCGACGCGGCGCCCGCGGCCGACGCGAAACACGACGTGGGCTCGTACCTGCCCGCCCTGGCGACCGCTGTGCTCGTCCTGCTGATCGGCGGTTCCGCCTGGTATGCGGCGAAGCGCCGCCGCACGGAGTAGCCGCGTGCCCCGTACCGCCAAGGGTGCGGCCGGGCCGCCCGCGTCCGGCCTCGCGCCGGACCGGGTCGGCCGCAGGCTGCCCCGTACCCTGCACCCCGTCGCCTGGTGGATCTGGGCCCTGGCCCTCGCCACCGCCGTCAGCCGTACGAACAACCCACTGCTGCTGCTCCTGGTCCTCGCGGTCCTCGGACACGTCATCACCATGCGCCGGACGGACGCGCCCTGGGCCAGAGGCTTCAAGTACTACCTCTGCCTGGCCCTGACCGTCGTGGCGATCCGTGTGGTCTTCCGCGCCGTCTTCGCCACCGGCATCACGCCCCACGACCACTTCCTCTTCTCGCTCCCCCACATCCCGACCCCCGGCTGGTACGCGGGCATCCGACTCGGCGGTCCGGTGTCCCTGGAGGCCTTGCTGTCGGCCGCGACCGACGGGCTGCGCCTGGCCTGCATGCTCTGCTGCATCGGTGCCGCCAACACCCTCGCCAACCCCAAGCGGGCCCTGCGCGTACTGCCCGGAGCCCTGTACGAGCTGGGCGTGGCCGTCACCGTCTCCATCAGCGTGGCACCCCAACTGGTGCAGAGCGTCCAGCGCGTGCACCGGGCCCGGCGGCTGCGTGCCGGGCGCTCCAAGGGCCTGCGAGCCCTGCGCGGCATCGTCGTCCCCGTCCTCGAAGACGCCCTCGAACGCTCCCTCCGGCTGGCCGCCGCCATGGACTCCCGCGGCTACGGACGCGCCGGGACCGCCACTCGCCGCTCCCGCCGTGCGACCGGCGCTCTCATGCTGCTCGGCATGTGCGGCCTGTGCGCCGGCGCCTACGGGCTTCTCGACGCCACCGCCCCGGCCGTGCTCGGCTTTCCCGCCCTCGCGGCCGGCGGACTGCTGTGCGTGGCCGGACTGCGCCTCGGCGGGCGCAGGATCACCCGCACGACCTACCGGCCCGACCCCTGGCGGGCCGCCGAGTGGGCCGTCGCGGGCTGCGGGGTCCTGTCCGCCGTGCTCCTCTTCGCCAAGGCCGGCTTCGACGCGGCCGAGCTGAATCCCTCCATCTATCCGCTCGGCTGGCCGCCGCTGCCACTCGTCCCGGCCGTCGCGATCCTCCTCGCGGGAGCCGCCGGATTCCTGGCCCCGCCACCGAGCACTCCCGTCCGTCCGGCCGTCCCCGCGCAGCGCACCGAGGAACCCAAGTGATCACCTTCGACCAGGTCACCGTCCAGTACGAGGACACGGCCGGACCCGTCCTGCGGGACGTGAACCTCACCGTGGAGGAAGGCGAACTCTGCCTCGTCGTGGGGCACACCGGCGTCGGCAAGTCCACCCTGCTGGGCACCGTCAACGGCCTCGTCCCCCACTTCACCGGAGGCACCCTCTACGGGCGCGTCACCGTGGACGGACGGGACACCGCGGACCATCCGCCCCGCGAACTCGCCGATGTCGTGGGCGTCGTCGGCCAGGATCCCCTCGACAGCTTCGTCACCGACACCGTGGAGGAGGAACTCGCCTATGCCATGGAGCAGTTGGCCGTTCCCCCGGCAACCATGCGCAAACGCGTGGAGGAGACCCTCGACCTGCTCGGTCTCGCCGATCTGCGCCATCGCGCCCTGTACGAACTCTCCGGAGGCCAGCAGCAGCGCGTCGCCATCGGCTCGGTCCTCACCGCCCACCCGCGGGTGCTGGTCCTGGACGAGCCCACCTCCGCCCTCGACCCGACCGCCGCGGAGGAGGTCCTGGCCGCCGTCACCCGGCTCGTCCACGACCTCGGTGTCACCGTCCTCCTCGCCGAACACCGCCTGGAGCGCGTCGTCCAGTACGCCGACCGTGTGATCCACCTCCCCGGCGGCGGTCACGTCGTCTCGGGCCCGCCCGCCGAGATCTTCCGTACGTCGTCCGTCGCACCGCCCGTCGTCGAGCTCGGCCGTGCCGCCGGCTGGTCCCCGCTCCCCCTCTCCATCCGCGACGCCCGCCGGGCCGCAGCACCGCTGCGCACCCGGCTGGCCCACGTCGCTCCCCCAGCGGTGCGGTCCGTTCCCGAAGAGGGCCGCACCGAACTGCTCACCGCGCGCGGCATCACCGTGACGTACCGGGGCGTTCCCGCCGTCCGTGAGGTCGATGTCGATCTGCGCGGCGGAGAGATCACCGCCCTCATGGGCCGCAACGGCTCCGGCAAGTCTTCCCTGCTCTGGGCTCTCCAGGGCTCCGGTCCACGCAGGGCGGGCTCGGTGGCCGTGGGCGGGCCCGGCGGCCCGAAGGCACAGGACCCGGCGAAGGTTTCAGCGGCAGCGGCCCGTCGGCTCGTCGGTCTGGTCCCGCAGACTCCCACCGACCTGCTCTACCTGGAGAGCGTCAAGCAGGAGCTCGACCAGGCCGATTCCGAGTCCGGGGTCGCGGCGGACGGGACACCGGCCCGCGCCGTCCTGGACCGGCTGGCGCCCGGCATTCCCGACACCACTCACCCACGCGACCTGTCCGAGGGCCAGAAACTGGCCCTTGTCCTGGCGATCCAGCTCGCCGCCGCCCCACGGGTGCTGCTGCTGGACGAGCCCACGCGCGGTCTGGACTACCGGGCCAAGGGTGAGCTGATCGGCATCGTGGACCGGCTGGCGGCCGAGGGGCGGGCCGTAGTGATCTCCACGCACGACGTGGAGTTCGTCGCGCGGGCGGCCGACCGCGTCGTGGTCATGGCCGAGGGTGACGTCGTGGCCGACGGCCCCACCGGCGAGGTCATCGTCGCTTCGCCGGTCTTCGCCCCGCAGACCGCGAAGATCCTGGCCCCCCTGCCCTTTCTCACCGTGGACCAGCTGGCCGCCGTACTCCCCGCTGACAGAACGGACCCCGACTCGTGAGCACCTACACCGCGGCCATCCGCATCCGTGCCCGGGCCGGGGTCGTCATCGCCATGGCTGCCTTTCTGGGCGTCGTCGCGTTCTTCTGGCCGTTTCTCGTAGCACCTGGCACGTTCGGCTCGAACTACGCCCCGCTCCTGATCTTCGGCGTTCTGCTGGTGATCGTGCTCTGCGTGGTGGTCTCCGAGATCGCCGAGGGCGGCATCAACTCCAAGGCGCTCGCCATGCTGGGCGTGTTGTCCGCCGTCAACGCGGCCATCCGTCCCCTGGGCGCGGGCACCGCCGGCATCGAGACGGTGTTCTTCATCCTCGTCCTCGCGGGCCGGGTATACGGTCCCGGTTTCGGCTTCACTCTCGGGTGCACCTCCCTCTTCGCCTCCGCGCTGATCACCGGCGGCGTGGGCCCGTGGATGCCGTACCAGATGTTCGGCTGCGCCTTCGTCGGCATGCTCGCCGGATTCCTTCCCAGGGTGGCCGGCCGCGGAGAAGTCCTCATGCTCGCCGTCTACGGCTCGCTCTCCGGCTACTTGTTCGGCTTCCTCCTGAATCTCTCCTTCTGGCCCTTCTCCCTGGACCCGAACAGCTCCATCGCGTACTTGCCGGGGCTCCCGTTCACCGAGCAGTTCCAGCGCTACATCGCCTTCGACCTGGCCACCTCCCTCGGCTGGGACACCGGCCGTGCCGTCACCAACCTCATCTGCATCACCCTGGCCGGCCCCGCTGTCCTCACGGTCTTCCGCCGCGCCGCCCGCAAGGCCCGCTTCCAGGCACCGATGCGCTTCGCGCGCCGCGACGCGGGCGCGGGCTCCGCGACCGGTTGAACCCCGGCCGACTGCACCCTGCCGCCCGCCACACACCGCACCGTACGATCGAGAGGAACGGGGCATCCTGCCGACACCCGTTGCCCGGCGCACCTCCTTCTTGCCCAGCGCCGATCGTCACACCGGCTCGCTTCGCTCTTCCGCGTGAAGTGCAGAGAAGCACCGGCCGGTACAAGAACCGGCCCGTCCGGCGTACGCGGGTCCAGCAGCCATCGAGCGGATCGCCCAGCACGCCGGCCACCGCGGTCCGGCATCCCATGTGTCGCGTCCGCCTGCACGGCCGTGAGCCGGCCGCTTTCCACGGCTTCGTTCTCCCGACCCGGCTCATGAGGATAATCAGCCCTGATGCGCGCAACGACGCCTCATAGCCGCACTCATCGCTGGTGCGGCTCCAGGAGAAACCAATAGTTCACCGTGGGGCCCTGCGCAGCGAGCCCGCCTCCGAGGGACTCGTGGAGCGACCGGACCGCCACGTTCTCCGCCCCGGTGGTCAGAGACACCTTCGTGGCTCCACCCTTCACCCCGGCCTCCATGAAGGCACGAAGGAGATCCCGGCCGATACCCTTCCGCGGCGGGAGCTGCCGCCGGCATCCCATTCCTGCGATCCGCGTCCCAGGGGGGTGTGCCGTCCGCCGGATCGGTCGCGGCCACACGAGGAGCATTTTCGGCTGACAGATAGCCTGCGTCCTCATGACGCGCACTTGGATCCTGCCGACGCTGCTTGTGCTCTGCGGCTCATTCGTCTCGACCGGACTGCTCCTCAGCGGGAGCCCCGGCGAAGCGGCAGCGGTCCTGCTGGTGTCTGTACTGCTCGCAGGTGTGAACTCGCCTCTGGTTTTCCCGAGGTCGATCGGTGCGACGGAGGCGCAGCGCCGCAGCGCGGTCGATGGCCGGCCGGTCGTCTTCTGGCGGCCGGGCTGCACGTACTGCATACGACTGCGTATCCGGCTGGGCCGCAACGCCCGCCGGCTGCACTGGGTCAACATCTGGCGAGATCCGGCAGCAGCCGCGGCGGTGAGAGCGGCCAACAACGGCAACGAGACCGTGCCGACCGTCGTCGTGGCGGGTCGGCCACACACCAACCCCGACCCCGAATGGGTGCGCGAACAGCTCTCCTCTCCCGCGTGAGCGGAGAAAGGACCCGCTCGGCTCGCCGCTCAGCCTCCGGCGGCCGAGCATCCCGGTCGGCCTTCGAGTGCTCCGGTTGTCCGACGTGACCTTCACCGGCACGGTGCGTGAGGGGTCGCACCGGGCCGGTGGCACGTCGGCGCGGTGCATGACGACCCCACTGTGTCGGTGGGGCATCGGCCGTCTTGCGGGCCTGTCGTTGATCCATAGGCGATGTGTCGGCGGCCGCTGAAACCGTGGGGCATCAGGTTGCCCGCACAGCAGCCGCGGCCGCAGCCGCAGCCGCCTTCAACGCCAAGGGAGTCCCCTCGCCATGTCGTCCGCATCCTCTGCCCCGCCCTGGAATGTCGAACGGCTTCCACGCGCCGACGGCAGCACGTTCCTGGTCACCGGTGGCAATGCCGGCATCGGGTACTTCGTCGCGGAGCAGCTTTCGGAAGCCGGCGCGACCGTCGTGCTCGGCAGCCGGAATCCCGCGAAGGCCGAGGCCGCCACGGCCTCGATCCGTGCGCGCGTCGCCGGTGCGCGGGTGCTGTCCGTACGGCTGGACCTCGCCGACCTCGGTTCGCTGCGAACGGCGGTGAAATCACTGGAGGTCGAACGCCTTGACGCGGTGATCCACAACGCCGGCGTCGCGCTTGACGACCCGCCGCGCAGGGAGACCGACGACGGTCACGAGCTCATGTTCGGGACGAACCACCTCGGGCACTTCGCGTTGACCCACTGGCTGATGCCCCTGCTGTCGGCTGCGCCGGCGGCTCGTGTTGTGACCATGGGCAGCTTCGCGGCGAAGTCGGAACGACTCGACCTGGACGACCTGCAGTCCTGGCATGACTTCCGGCCCAAGCGCACCTACGGACGTTCCAAGTTGGCGCAGATGCATTTCGGTCTCGAACTCGACCGTCGCCTGCGCGCCGCCGGCAGCACGGTGACGAGCGCGGTGGCCCATCCCGGCGGCGCGCTGGACTCCCTCACGCCGTCGCGGCCGTCGGTCCATGTAAGTACCACCGGCGCACGGTTGAGCGCAGCGCCTGCGGCTCTCCTCGTCCAGGGCAAGCATGCCGGCGCGTGGCCCGCGGTCCGGGCGGTGCTCGACCCTGCCGCGCAAGGAGGCCAACTGTGGGGACCGCGCGTCTTCGGCCTGCGCGGCAAGCCCCGAAATGAACCGATATGGAGCCACCTTGCCGACACCTCCGTCGCGGCGCGGTTGTGGGACGCGAGCTGTGAACTGACCGGCGTGGACCCCGGTGCCGTCCCGGGATGACCCCAGGCGCGCCGACGGACAGGCCGGATGCTGCGGGGCATCGGGCGGGCGGCCCTTCACCTACCCTTATTGCACATTGGTTGCATTTGATAGTGGTAGGCAGGAGAGTGGGACGTGGAGTCTCCAGTGGTGCTCGGTATTGAGTCCTCGTGCGACGAGACCGGCGCCGGCCTCGTACGCGACGGGCGTCTGCTCGGGCATGCGGTGGCGTCGAGCATGGACGAGCACGCGCGTTTCGGCGGAGTGGTCCCGGAGATCGCCGCGCGGGCGCACCTCCATTCCTTCACGCCTGTCGTCACGGAGGCCCTGGACCGGGCGGGGCTGGAAATGGCGGACATCGGCGCGGTGGCCGTGACGACCGGGCCAGGCCTCTCGGGCGCGCTCCAGGTGGGACTGGCCGGGGCGAAGACCCTGGCGTTCTCGCTGGGGGTGCCCCTGTACGGAGTGCATCACCTGGCCGGTCATGTCGCCGCCGACACCCTGGAGCACGGGCCGCTGCCCGATCCCTGCATGGTCCTGATCGTCTCCGGCGGACACACCTCTCTGTTGCTCGTACGGGATCTGGCCCGGGATCCGATCGTGCACCTGGGCGACACCATCGACGACGCGGCGGGCGAGTGCTTCGACAAGGTGGCCCGGGTGTTCGGCCTGCCGTATCCGGGCGGGCCGGCCATCGACCGCAGCGCGCGGGAGGGCGATCCGCGCGCCGTGGCGTTCCCCCGGCCGCTGACCGGAGCACGCGACGCGCGCTACGACTTCTCCTTCTCCGGGCTCAAGACCTCCGCCGCCCGCTGGGCCGAGCAGCACCGGCTGCGCGGCGAGGAACTTCCGCTCGCGGACGGGGCGGCCTCACTGCAGGAGGCCGTGGCCGACGTGCTGACGCGCAAGGCGGTGGCCGCCTGCCGCGAGCACGGCGTGGGAACGCTGGTCGTCGTCGGCGGGGTGGCCGCCAACTCCCGGGTGCGCGCTCTGGCGGAAGAACGCTGCCGCGCCGCCGGGATCGTGCTGCGAGTACCGCCGCTGAAGCTGTGCACCGACAACGGGGCGATGATCGCGGCCGTCGGTGACCTGCTGGTCCGGGCGGGAGCCGAGCCCGCCCCGCTGGACGTGTCCATCGACCCGTCCGCCCCACTGGAGTATGCGGCACTGCACCCCATTGCGCTTGCTGCCGTGAGGGCGGCCTGAACGCCGTGACCGCCGGCCGGGTTCCGGGCGCGGAGCCGTCGAGCCGGGCGGAGGCAGGTACGGGGGTGCACGGGGGGTGCACGCGGACGCGTTCGGCGCCCGGCCGTGGTCGAAGGACAACCGCGGCGCCGGCAGGTTCGTCCGGAGGACGGCCGGCGACATGACGCGGCCCGGGTTCGCAGCCGCCCTAGCCGCATCGGGGAATGTGATCGCGGGCTGCTCTACCGGCTGAGCCGGGCCATTCCGTCGGTTTTCCCTGCCGGGGCGCCGACATCCACACGCAGCCGCCGCTCCGGGCACCGGGCGCACCGCCTCGTGACTCTGCGGTGGCCGGGAGGCCGGGAGGCCGGCGAACCGAACGCGTGGGCTCGTGCCACGCTACGGGGCCGCGACCGGCCGGAGGTCCTCGCGGGCCGGGGCGACGACGGCGGGGCGGGCCCACCCGCCCCGCCGACCGGCTCGCTCGGCCGGGTGACACGGGTTGCGACGGCGTGATGCCTGTGCGTAAGTAGCAGCGGACCCATGTCACGTACGCACCACAAGCGCACAGCCCTTTCCCGACGTTGCGACCCCAGGGGAGCCTTCGTATGCCCGACGCCACCGCGGATTCGGATCCCGCCGCGGCCCAGCCCGTCGTCGCGCCGCTGACCAGCGCCGCACTCATCCTGGTCGCCACGATCGAGCCCGGTGGCGAACCCGCCGTGCGCGAGGTGCTGCCCGATCTCGCGGCCTTCGCCCGCTCCATCGGCTTCCGGTTCCCCGACGCCGGTCTGGCCTGTGTGACCGGCATCGGCTCGGGGGCCTGGGACCGGCTGTTCGACGGACCCAGGCCGGAGCAGCTCCACCCGTTCCAGGAACTGCACGGCGCCAAGCACCATGCGCCGGCCACCGCGGGGGATCTGCTGTTCCACATCCGGGCCGAGCGGATGGACGTGTGCTTCGAGTGGGCGACCCAGCTGCTCGACCGGCTCGGCGGGGCGGTGACCGTGGTCGACGAGACGCAGGGGTTCCGCTACTTCGACCACCGGGACCTGCTCGGTTTCGTGGACGGCACGGAGAACCCGGTGGGGGCGGACGCCGTCTCGGCGGCCCTGGTCGGCGCCGAGGACCCCGACTTCGCGGGCGGCAGCTACGTCATCGTGCAGAAGTACCTGCACGACCTCACGTCCTGGAACGCGCTGAGCACCGAGGAGCAGGAGCGGGTGATCGGGCGCACCAAGTTCGACGACATCGAGTTCGCCGACGACGCCAAGCCTGCCGACTCGCACATCGCCCTCAACACGATCACCGACCCGGACGGCACGGAGCACGACATCCTGCGGGCCAACATGCCGTTCGGCAGTTTCGGGCAGGGCGAGTTCGGCACGTACTTCATCGGCTACGCCGCCGATCCGGGGATCACCGAGCAGATGCTGCGCAACATGTTCCTCGGCAGTCCGCCCGCCACCCACGACCGCATTCTCGACTTCTCGACCGCGGTCACCGGCACACTCTTCTACGCCCCCGGCGCCGACTTCCTCGACGCGCCGCCGCCCCCGCCCTCGTCGGCCGGGGCCGACACCGTGCCGGAGCCCGCGTCCGCGCCGGTGACGGCGAAGACCCCGGCCCCGGCCGCTCCGGCCGACGGTTCGCTGCGCATCGGCAGCCTGCAAGAAAGCGCCCAGTGATGAACAATCTCCACCGCGAACTAGCCCCTGTCACGGAAGCCGCCTGGGACCAGATCGAAGAAGAGGCCCGGCGCACCTTCAGCCGCCATGTGGCGGGCCGCCGGGTCGTCGATGTCACCGGTCCGGACGGCCCCGAACTGGCGGCCATCGGCGACGGCCATCTGCGCGACATCGATCCGCCCACCCCGGACGTGATCGCCCGGGCCCGCACCTCGGTGCCGGTCATCGAGTGGCGCGTGCCGTTCACGGTGACCCGGTCGGCGGTGGACGACGTCGAGCGCGGATCGGACGACAGCGACTGGCAGCCCGTCAAGGACGCCGCCCGCACCTGTGCGTTCGCCGAGGACATGGCGATCATCGACGGCTACGCCTCGGCCGGGATCACCGGCCTGCGGGACGGCTCCTCGCACGCGCCGCTGACACTTCCCGCCGATGCCCGGGACTACCCGGCCACCGTCAGCCAGGCGCTGACCCAGCTGCGGCTGTCCGGTGTCGACGGCCCGTACCGGCTGCTGCTGGGTGCCGACGCCTACACCGAGGCGACCGAGACCTCCGACCACGGGTACCCGGTCGCCACCCACCTGGCCCGGCTGCTGGACGACCAGATCCTGTGGGCGCCCGCCGTCACGGGCGGGGTACTGCTGTCGACCCGAGGCGGCGATTTCGAACTGCGCCTGGGCCAGGACCTGTCGATCGGCTATCAGGACCACGACGCCACGAGCATCCGGCTCTACTTCCATCAGGCGTTCACCTTCAGGATGCTGACGCCCGAGGCCGTGATCCCGATCATCGCCTGACCTACCGCCCCCGGTGTCCGGTCGCCCTGACGTTCCAGGTCAGTGTGTCGGTGGCCAGGGCGCGGACGGCGGGGTCGCGGATGGCGTCCGTGCGGTCGACGGCCTCGGCGGTCACCCGGTGGCCCCGGCCGTCCGCGCGGACGCCGAGCGCTGCCGGGGTGGGCGCGGTCCGTCCACGCGCGGACACCCTCTCGACGCCGTCCACGTACCAGCGCAGCTCCGGCCTGGCGAGGCCGGGCCGGTGGGTGCGGGATCCGGCGGCGGTCCCGGCCACGGAGGTGCCGAGGTCCGCCAGGCTCACCGCGATGCGCCGGCCCGGACCGATGGGGTTGTCGGTGTCGACGGTGCTACTCAGCACGTTGCCCGCACGGTAGAACCCGGCGATCATCGCCTCCCGCCCGGGCAGGTTGAACTCGGTGTTGCTCAGCTCCCGCATGATCGACGAGTCGGTGGGGCGGTTGAGCCCGAGCGGGTAGTAGGCGCTGCCCTCGAACGTACCGACCGTGCCGCCCGCCGGATCGCTCTGCCCGAGCCAGCGGTACCACTTGGCCTGCTTCTCGGTGAGCTGCGCGGCGGTGTAGGTGGTGGAGTTGATCCCGCCCGGCTCGCCGCCGGTCCACGTCCCGTACTCGGGATACGTGTACTCGTCGTCCAGCAGGCCTACCGAGTGCCCTATCTCATGGGCGGCGATCAGGCTGGACGAGGCATGGTCGGAGGAGAGGGTCGAGACCCCGTTGAAGGGGCGGCCCTCGGCCAGGAGACCGGAGTAGCCCGCGCCCCCGTACTTGGTGGAGTTGGCGATCACCACCACCAGGTCGGCGGCCGGCGCCTTCGCGGCGTACGCGGCCACCCTGTCGATGTCGGTGCAGATCAGCCGCTCGATGTCGGAGCACCAGAAGTAGCTGCCGAGCGCGGTGTCCTTGACGGTGTCCGCACCGGGATCGCCGCTGATGCCGGACTCGTTGGAGACCGCGTCGACGGTCCATACATTGAAGAGACCCTGGTAGCTCTTGTAGGGCTCCAGGGCGGTGATGTCGGCCCACTTGGCGGTGGCGTCGGCGTGGAAGTCGCCCTGCTGGCCGGCCGTGTAGCCGTCACCGATGATCACGACGTCCAGCCGGTCGTCGGACGGACCGGTCACCGCCTGTTCGCCCACCGTGCCATCGACGGTGGCCTCGGCCGCGCTCAGCGGCGCGGGTGACTTCCCTTTCCGTACAGGGGTGTTGGCGGGAACCTCGACGGTCCGGCCCGAGCCGCCGGGGTCGGGGAAGTACTCGGCGGCGACGCGCTGTCCGCCGCCGGAACCCGAAGGAGCGGCCGTGGCCGGCGTGGTGGCGGCGGTCGCCGCCAGGAGGCCGGCGAGGGCCAGCCCTGCCAGTGCTCCTGCCGCGCGATGCGTGTGGGGGCGTATTCGCATGGACAACTCCTCGGGATCCGGGGGCTTGCAGGGCACGGACGACACGTAACCCATGAGTTAATTCGACTTAATGCGCTGCTTAACCTAGAGGCGTACGGGGCTTCGAACAAGGCCCGAAAGCCCGGTGATTGAGGCACCCAACCGGGAATTTACGATGCATGGACCGTATTTCGGGGCGGGCTGGGCGGAAGGGGCGGCACGATGGACGAGAAGCACACAGCGAGCGGGGGCGCGGGGGCCGGCGACGACCCCGGAGCCATCGGCCGCCGGGTCCAACGACTGCGCAACGAACGCGGACTGACACAGCGACAGCTGGCCGAGCCCGCCTACACCCCCGCCTACATCTCCACGCTGGAGGCGGGCCGGGTGCGCCCGTCGGAGGCGGCCGTACGCCACCTCGCGGACCGGCTCGGGGTCAGCTACGAGGAACTGGCGACGGGGCGCCCCGCCCATCTCGCGACCGGTCTGCGGCTGAGGCTGGTCGAGGCCCAGCGGACGCTGGCCACCGGTGCGGCCGAGGACGCCGCCACCGCCTACGCGGGCCTGCACGCCGAGGCCGTCCGGCACGGGCTCCCGGACGAACGCGCCGCGGCGACGCTCGGGCTGGGCCACTGCGCACTGGAGACGGGCGATCTGCCCGCGGCCCGTGAGCACTTCGAGACCGCGGAGAAGCTGCTGGCCGGCACCCCGCTCCCCCGGCGCGCCCCGGCCGTCCGGGGCCGAGCCGTGGCCCACCTCCTGGCGGGCGAACTCCGGTACGCCTGCTATCTGCTGGAGAGCGCGATCGACGAGCTCAACACCTCGGGTCTCCAGGATCCAGGCGCGCTGCTGCTGCTGTACACGGCCGCGATCGCCCCGTACATGGACATGGGCGCCCATGCGCGCGCCGCCCAGGCGGGTGAGCTGGCGCTGGCCCTGGCACCACAGGTGTCCGATCCGGAGCTGGTGGCCGGACTGCACCGGAGCGTCGCCCGTACGCTCATAGCGGCGGGCCGCACCGCGGAGGCGGACGCCTCACTGGCGAGGGCCGCCGAGATCTACCAGCAGTTGCAGATCCGTACCGAGCTCGCGCACTGCCACTGGATGCGGGGGTATGTACACGCGCAGGACGGCGACCTGGCCGGCGCCGAGACCGAATTGCGCGCCGCCCGCGACATGCTGGCGTCGAAGCGGGCCGCTCTGTACACCTCCCAGGTCGAGGTGGAGCTGGCGGATGTGCTGCGCCGGCGCGGAAAGAACACCGAGGCCCGGGAGCTGCTGCACCGACTCCTCGGCGAACTGCACCCGGACCGGGGATCGGTACACGCGGGCGGCGCGCACCGGCTGCTGGGACTGATCCACGAGGAGGCGGGCGAGCTCGATTCGGCGGAGGAGCACTACGTCACCGCGCTGGCCCTGCTGGAGCGGGCGGGTGCCGCCGGTGACCTCGCGGACATCTGCCGGCTGCTGGGCGATCTGCTGCGGCGGGTGGGCCGGACCGAGGCGGCGATGGACGCCTACCGGACCGGGCTCGGCCACCGGGCGTCCCCCGGGAGCACCACGCTGGGCCCGGCGCCGATCCGCCCGCCCATCGCGTGAGCCCGGCCGCACGAAGGCGGCCCGCCCGTGGTCACCCGCCCTGCTGGGGTGCGGGTTCCGGGGCCGGGG